>JBAVMZ010000405.1:0-6097 GCA_049690595.1 Occallatibacter sp.
GCCCGCACCACAGCCGGTCTGGAGACCGGCGCTACTCCCTGAAGAGCCGGCACTACCAGACCACGCAACGCACCTCGGCGGGGCGGACCATGGAGTCGCCGGGCTTGCAACTGAAGGCCACGGCGAAGGGCGGGAAGTTGGACATGGGACCGAGCACGCGGTACTTGGCCACCGGGTGCGGATCGCCCTGGACCATCAACTTCTGGGTTTCGACGCGGGTGGCGTCGCCGCGGAACTGGCCCCAGGCGATGAAGAACTGCTGGTCGGGGGTGTAGCCGTCGATCTTCACGTCCGACTGGCCCTGCGCGGTCTTCTTGAAGGCGCGGTAGGCGATCTTGAGGCCGGCGAGATCGCCGATGGACTCGCCAAGGACCAGATTGCCGTTGATGTGGATGTCGTCGGGGCCGTCGATGCGGTAGCCGTCGAACTGCTTGACCACACATGCGGTCTTGGCCTGGAACTTGGTCAGGTCGCTGGGGGTCCACCAGTTGTTGAGCCTGCCCGAAGCGTCGTACTGCGCGCCCTGATCGTCGAAGCCGTGGGAGATCTCGTGGCCGATGACCACGCCGATGGCGCCGTAGTTGACCGCGTCGGAGTAATTCATGCTGAAGGCCGGCGGCTGGAGAATGCCGGCGGGAAAGACGATCTCGTTCATCAGCGGGTTGTAGTAGGCATCGGAGGTTGGCGGCGTCATGCCCCAACGCGCGCGGTTGACCGGCTTGTTGATCTGTGAGTGGTCGTCCGTCACCAGGAAGCGCGCGCCGGCGATGGTGTTGCCGAAGTAATCGTTGCGGTCGATCTTGACCGAGGAGTAGTCCTTCCACTTGTCGGGGTAGCCGATCTTGACCTGGAAGGAGGCCATCTTCTCGAGAGCCTTCTTTTTGGTCTCGGGCGACATCCAGTCGAGCTCCTGGATGGTGTCGTGCATGGCGGAGAGGATGTTCTGGACCATGGCCTGGGCGCGCTGCTTGGCCTCGGGCGGGAAGTAGCGCTTGACATACTCCTGGCCCAGCGCCTCGCCCAGCAGGCCGTCGGCCTGTTCGGCGCAACGCACCTCGCGCGGCTTCAGTTCCCCGACGCCGGCCAGTTCGTGGTCGTAGAAGCCGAAGTGGGCATCCACAAAGGGCTGCGAAAGCGCCATGGCCGCGCTGTTGACGACCTGGAAGCGCAGGTAGGTCTTCCAGGCGGCAAGCGGTGTGGAGACAAGCTGGCGCTCGACCTCGGCCATGAACTCCGGCTGATCGATGTTGATAACGACGGGGTTGATCACGCCGGGCTTGAGGCCGGCATCGGCGAGATACGCGCTCCAATCGAAGTGGGGAGTGGCTTTTTGAAGCGCGGCCAGATCGCCGAGATGGTCGGTCGAATGCGGATCGCGCAAGGCCACGTTGTCCAGCGATGCCTTGGCCAACGCAGTCTCGAAGTCCATCACGGTTTGCGCGTCGGCCTTGGCCTGGGCCTCCGGCTCGCCTGCCAGCGCCAGGACCTTGGCGATGTAAACCAGGTAGCCGGCGCGGGCGTCAACGAAGCGCTTGTCGGGCTTCAGGTAGTAGTCGCGATCGGGCAGCCCGAGACCGGCGGCGCTCACCTCGGCGATGACGTCGTTGGGCGAGTGGGGATTCTGCGTGGCGCTGACGGCGAAGGGAACCATGACGCCAACGGCATGCAGCCTGCGCAGCTCCTTCTGCAGGGCGGCGGCGTCCTGGATGGCGTCGATTTCGGCCAGCCAGGGCTTGAGGGGGCCTGCGCCGGCGGCGTCGATGGCCTTGGTGTTGATGCAGGAGGCATAGAAATCGCCGGTAAGCTGCGCCGGGCTTCCCTTGGGCTGCGCCGGTTTGGCGGCCAGTTCCTGCAAGATGTCGCGCAGCCGGTCCTTGTTGGCCTCGCCCGCCTGCCAGCGGCGGCTCCAGCGGTCCATCGAGGCCGGAATCGGGTTCTTTTGGCGCCAGGCGCCGTTCGAGTAGTTGTAGAAGTCCTGGCAGGGCTGGACGGTACGGTCCATGTCGCTGAGCTCGACGCCTTTGAGCGCCGGCTGCTGGGCCACGGCGCCCGCCGCCGACACGAACAGCAGAATTGCCGCAATCTTCAGTTTCATCAGAGTGAGTGCCTCCGCCGCCCCGAGGGCGATAGACCATGTTACGCGCCTGGAGACGCTGCCTGCTCGGCGGATCGGGCCGGCCTACCTCCGCGCCGCCCCCTTGCGCTAAAATGGAGAGCGATGGCCCTTCACCAGCCAGTACCGGCCCTCCTCTAGCGGCGCCCGCCGCAGACGCCTTTTTCCGCCTTTTTCCCGTCGAAGACAGATTTGAAGACCCCGCCCCTTGCTCGGGCTGGAGGGCAGACGCATGATAGACCGTTTGGAACAGATGGAGCAGCGCTACAACGAACTGCAGGCGCAGTTCGCGCTGCCTGAGGTCATCAACGACCACGAGAAGTACCAGAAGACCGCCAAGGCTCTGCGCGAGATCGAGGAGCCGGTGGAGAAGTACCGCGCGCTGAAGCAGGTTCGCCAGGCGCTCGGCGAGGCGCGCGCGCTGCTGGCCGACCCCGACATGAAGGAGATGGCCGCCGAGGAGATCGCCGAGCTGGAGCCGCAGGAGCCGAAGCTCGAAGAGGAGCTGAAGGTGCTGCTGCTGCCCCGCGACCCCAACGACGAGAAGAACGTGATCCTCGAAATCCGCGCCGGCACCGGCGGCGACGAGGCCTCGCTCTTTGCCGCAGAGGTCTTCCGCATGTACACGCGCTTTGCCGAGCAGCACCGCTGGAAGATCGAGCTGCTCTCGCTTTCGGAATCCGGCGTGGGCGGCTACAAGGAAGTGATCGCCATCATCGAAGGCGACCGCGTCTATTCGCAGCTCAAGTGGGAGTCGGGCGTGCATCGCGTGCAGCGGGTGCCCGCCACCGAGACCCAGGGCCGCGTGCACACCTCGGCGGTGACCGTCGCCGTGCTGCCCGAGGCCGAGGAAGTGGACGTCAAGATCGAGGCCAAGGACATCCGCATCGACACCTTCTGCTCCTCCGGCCCCGGCGGGCAGAGCGTCAACACCACCTACTCGGCCGTGCGCATCACCCACCTGCCCACCAACACCGTGGTCAGTTGCCAGGACGAGAAGTCGCAGATCAAGAACCGCGAGAAGGGCATGCGCGTTCTGCGCTCGCGGCTCTACGAGATGGAGATGGAGCGGCAGAACGCCGAGCTGGCCGCGGCCCGCAAATCGCAGGTGGGCTCGGGCGACCGCAGCGAGAAGATCCGCACCTACAACTTCCCGCAGAACCGATTGACCGACCACCGCATCGGCCTCACGCTGCACCAGCTCGACCTGGTGATGGAAGGCCGCCTGCAGCCCATCGTCGACGCGCTCATTGCGCACTACCAGGCCGAGCAACTGAAGGCCGGGACTGAACAGGCCGCCTGATGACGCTCGAGGAGTGGGTCCGCCGCGGAGAAGCGCGCCTGCGCCAGGGCCCGCATCCCGAGCGCGCGCGCCGCGACGCCGAGACGCTGCTGCTCTACGTCATCCGCCGCGAGCGCGCCGCCCTGCTGGCCCGCTGGAAGGAGCGCCTCGACGAAGTAGAGGCCGAGGATTACGCCAGGCTGGTCGAGCGGCGCATGGCGGGCGAGCCGCTCCAGTACATCCTCGGCGAGACGGAGTTCTACGGACTGCCCTTCCGCGTCAATCCCGACGTGCTCATTCCGCGCCCCGAGACCGAGCACCTGGTGGAGAAGGCGCTGGAGTTGGCCAGCCACATCGATGCGGGCTGCGAAGGCCCGCGCATCGCGGACATCGGCACCGGCTCGGGCGCCATCGCGGTGACTCTCGCGCATGGGCTTGACGCGGCGCGCGTCACCGCCGTCGATCTCTCGGCCGCGGCCCTGCTGGTGGCGCGCCAGAATGCCGAGCGCAACGGCGTCGCCGACCGAATCCGCTTCCTGCGCGGCGATCTGCTGGAGCCCGTTGCCGGCGAGCGTTTCGAGATGGTCGTCTCAAACCCGCCGTACGTTTCCCGAGCCGAGCAGCCGTCTCTGCCGGTGGAGGTTCGCGAGTACGAGCCGCCAATGGCGATCTTTGCCGGCGCGGATGGCCTCGAGATCTACCGCCGCCTCATCCCCGCCGCCTTTGAGGCGCTCGAGCCGGGCGGCTTTCTGCTGCTCGAGATCGGCTGCGGGCAGGAGCCGGCGGTGACGGCGCTGCTGGTTTACTCGGCCTACCACCGCATCGAGTTCGTGCCCGACCTGCAGGGGATTCCCCGCGTTGCCGTCGCCCAGCGTCCGTAAAAAGACCGCAGGCATGCTCGTGCTCCAGTCCGCTCAGGAGCCGCCCGGATGCAGTAGACTTTTCAGCGAAAGGAATTCTCCATGCCCGCATCCAGAGGTTATGCCGCACAGAACGCCGAGACGCCGCTTGCTCCCTTTGCCTTCAGCCGCCGCGAACCCGGCCCCACGGAGATCGCCATCGAGACGCTCTACTGCGGCGTCTGCCACTCCGACCTGCACATGGTCCGCAACGAGTGGGGCAACTCGGTCTACCCCATGGTCCCCGGCCACGAGATTGTCGGCCGAGTGGTTGCGGCTGGCAGTGGCGTGACCAGGTTCAAGGCAGGCGACATAGCCGCCGTCGGCGTCATCATCGATTCCTGCCGCCACTGCGCGCCCTGCGGCCGCGGCGACGAGCACTACTGCCTGGAAGGCCCCACGCTGACCTATGCCGCGAAAGACCGCGTCGACGGCACCATCACCCAGGGCGGCTACTCGAACAACTACGTGGTCGACGAGCGCTTTGCCCACACCGTGCCGGCCAATCTCAATCTGGCCGCCGTGGCGCCGCTGCTCTGCGCCGGCATCACCACTTACTCGCCGCTGCGCCACTGGAAGGCGGGGCCGGGGTTGAAGGTGGGCATTGTGGGCCTGGGCGGACTGGGCCACATGGGCCTGAAGTTCGCCCACTCCTTCGGCGCGCACACGGTGCAGTTGACCACCTCGCTGCGCAAGAAGGACGACGCGCTCAAGCTGGGCGCCGACGAGGTGCTGCTTTCGACCGACCGGGCGGCGATGAAGGCGCACGCCGGCAGCTTCGACTTCATCCTCGACTGCGCCTCAGCCCCGCACGCGCTCGAGCCTTACCTCTCGCTGCTCACCCAGGACGGCACCATGACGCTGGTGGGCCTGCCGCCAACGCCGCCCGCGGTCAGCGTCTTCTCGCTGATCGGCAAGCGGCTGTCCATTGCCGGCTCGATGATCGGCGGCATGCCGGAGACGCAGGAGATGCTCGATTACTGCGGCCAGAAGAACATCGTCGCCGAAGTCGAGGTCATCGCCATCGACCTGGTCAACGAAGCCTTCGAGCGCATGTTGAAGCAGGATGTGAAGTACCGCTTCGTGATCGACATGAGCACGCTGAAGTAGCGCCGGGTCCGCCTCTACGGATTCGCGTCCGCAGCCCGCTCGGTGCGGCCGGTCTTGCTGAGCGCGCTGTAAAAGCCGAGGTCGGTCTCCGTGAGCAACTTGGCGATGTAGACAATCTGCCCGTAGTGCAGGCCGAAGTGCTCGACGACCTGGTAGACGGCGTCGAGGCCGCGGACGTGGTAGCCCTGGATCTCGTAGGGCGCGAGCAATTCCTCGGCGGTGAGCCGGTCGAGGACCGCCGCGGCCTGCGCCATGGTCGCGCCCAGTCGCTCGAGCAGCGCGGCGGCCGTTGCTCCCACCTGCGCGGCAAACTCGGCCGGGCGGTCGCGCTTGTCCTCAAGCCGGTTGAACGAGGCCACCAGCCACTGGGTCACGTTGCCGTTCAGGTGCAGCAGCAGGTTGCCAATCGAGTTCGATTGCGGGTTCGGCCTCCACCAGATCTGCTCCCCAGTGAGCGAGGCCACGCACTTCTCCAGCCGCGGCCAGTACTGGCCCAGCAGCTTCTGGCGCGAAAAGGCAAGAAAGAGCGTTGCCAGTTGCGATTCGTTCTCCGGCGATTCGTTCTCCATGGTTCGTCCCTCCGGCGCGGATGGCTCAGTTCGGCCGGTTGCCCTGGGCGTTGCGGCGGCGGAAGCGCTCGTCGACCGGCTGGCGGCTCTGGAAGCCGGTGTCCGTGGTGTGCCAGTGCTCGAT
>JBAVMZ010000406.1:0-2471 GCA_049690595.1 Occallatibacter sp.
ACCTTCCGCGGCGCTCCAGCCTCCGCCCCTGGGGACGAGTACCGCACCCTTGGCCGCACCTCCCGCCGCCTGCCCGTCGAAGGCCGCTCCACCGGCGTCTACCGCACCGGCGGGCGAACCACCGGCCCGGCCCCGGCGGCCGAGCCCGAGCCGGCGCCGAAGAAGTCCGGCGCCGGCCGCGTTGTCGCCCTCGTCCTCGCCCTCGCCGTTCTCGCTGGCGGCGGCTTCTTCGCCCAGCGCTTCTTCGCCTCCCGCGCCAAGTTCATCCCCCTCGAGCGCCAGACCGACTCCATCGTCTCCATCGCCTTCACCTTCAACGGCCTCACCCTCGCCTCCGCCAGCCGCGACGGCACCATCCAGCTCTGGGATCCCGCCGAAGACAAAGCTCTTGGCTCCTTCAAGGTCTTTGCCGAGTCGGTCGCCTTCTCCCCCGACGGACGAACCCTCGCCTCCGCCAACACGGACCAGACCGTCAAGCTCTGGGATATCGCCGCCGGCACTGAGATCGCCACCCTCGCCGGCCACACCGACAAGGTCCTCTCCGTCGCCTTCGCCCCCGACGGACGCACCCTCGCCTCCGGCGGCGCCGACCGCACCATCCGCCTCTGGGATGTGGCCGCCGACAAGCTCCTGCGCACCCTTCCCGGCAGCACGGACGCCGTCCGCTCCGTCGCCTTCTCTCCCGACGGACGCACTCTCGCCTCCGCCGGCGCCGATACCATGATCCGCCTGTGGGACGTGGCCACTGGCAAGCCCCTGCGCACACTCTCCGGCCACGGCCGCGCCATCAACCAGGTCGTCTACTCCCCCGACGGGCGCTCCCTGGCCTCCGCCTCAGACGACACCACCGTCCGCCTCTGGAACGCCTCCACCGGCATATTAAGCCGCACCTTCGACGGCCACACCGACGCCGTCCACTCCGTCGCCTTCAGCCGCGACGGCCGCTCCCTCATCTCCGCCAGCGCCGACTCCACCGTCAAGCTCTGGGACGTCAACGCCTCCGCCGCCCAGGCCACCCTCGCCGGAAGCGCCGGCGCCGTCAACTCCGCCGCCTTCTCGCCCCAGGGCAATCTCGCCGCCTCCGCCGGCCAGGACAGGATCGTCCGCCTCTGGGACCTCTCCACCGTCAGCCGTTAGTGTGGCGTCTCAGAACTCCGGATCGTGAATCAGCTGTCATCCTGAGCAGCCTGACGCCCCGCGTCGCGCTACGGTGAGGAACATATGGGATGCAAGCTCAAGAAAACGCTCCGCTTACCAAAGCTCCGTCATCCTGAGCGCAGCGGAGTCGAAGGACCTGCGGCTGCTCTCCGGCATTCCTCACCCGCCCGACCCCTGCGGGCGCCCCACCCTCGGCGCGTCTTTGCACTTGCGGCTAGTAGATCGCATTTTCGGAGGGAGCAGGGGCCTTCAGGCCCCTGAAAGTCAGCCCAAAATGCAGGGCCTTTAGGCCCGGGCCTTGGCAGATTTCAACGGAGAGAAGGATCTACAACTGTAGTACAGGGTGGGCGAGCACGAACGGGCACCGCCTCTTCCCTGAAACTGCGCCCCACAGCTCGCGGAAGTTCTCGCTTCAAAGGCGCGAAGCATGAGGCCAGGTCTTTTGCCCGGACCGGCTCCCTCCTGCAATTGCCTTCCCCTGATCCCTGATCCCTGATCCCTGATCCCTGACAACTGTCGTACCATGGTGGCCATGCGAGTTCTGACTGCTGCCGAGATGCAGGCCTGCGACCGGCTTACTACGGAGCGCTTCGGCGTGCCGTCCATTGAGCTGATGCGGGCGGCTGCGGCTGCGGTGGCAGGGTTCGCGCGGGAGCGATTCCCCCGTGCGCGGAGGGTGACGGTGCTCTGCGGCTGCGGCAACAACGGCGGCGACGGGATGATGGCGGCGCGGTTGCTGAGCCAGGCGGGACTCGACGTGACCACGCTGCTGCTGGGCGCGCGCGAGGGGCTGAAGGGCGACGCGGCGCAGGCCTTGCGCGAGCTGACCAACCCGCCCTGCGGTGTGGTGCAGGTGGTGGAGACGGCGGAAGCGCTCGCCAGCCATACCGAAGCGCGCGAAACCGATCTGATCGTCGATGCGGTGCTGGGGACGGGCTTCAAGCCGCCGCTCAATGGGCTGGCGCTGGCTGCGCTCGATTGGCTGCAGGCGAGCCGCGCGCCGGTGCTGGCTGTGGACCTGCCCTCGGGCTGGCCGGCCGACGCGACCTCTGCGGCGGCGCCGGGGCCGGTCTTTCCCGCCGATGCGGTGGTGACCTTTACCGCGCCCAAGCCGGCGCACGTCTTTGGCGCGCTGACGCGGCGCTGGGACCAGCCGGTGGTGGTGGCAGGGATCGGTTCGCCGGAAGAAGCGATGCTCTCGGCGTCGGGGCTGGAGTGGGCCGGCGCGGCGCACGCGCTCACCGAGCCGCCGCGGCCGATGGCGGCCAACAAGGGCAACTTCGGGCACGTGCTGGTGGTGGGCGGGTCGCTCG
>JBAVMZ010000407.1:0-2510 GCA_049690595.1 Occallatibacter sp.
TGCCTTCGGGATACAGCCACTCTGGTTTCGCTGTAGCCGGTTTTTCACAGCGCCCGTCCCTCCCGGCGGAACCCGCGCCCGCCCCCTCCCGTACCATGATTCCATGAGATATTCGCCTTCGGGTGTAGTGCTGGCGGCCGCGCTGGTTCTTGTTCCCCTGGCAGCGGCGCACACCGGAAAGCAGGAGCGTCCGGCCGCTCCCCCGCAGTCCCAGACTGTCCGCGAAGCCACTGTTCCGCTGCTCACCGAGGGCCTGCGTCTGGCCGACTTCCCTGATATGGCGCCGCGCCCCGAGCTCAAGACGAAGCTCGCCCACGTCGGCGGTTTCATCCAGAGCCAGCCCAAGGACGGCGAGCCGCCCACGGAACAAACCGAAGTCTGGCTCGGCTACACCCGGTCGACCATCTACTTCGTTTTCATCTGCCACGACCGCACCCCGGCCGCCATCCGCAGCCACCTGGCCCGGCGCGAAAACGTCCAGAACGACGACAACGTCTCGGTGCTGCTCGACACCTTCCAGGACCGGCGCAAAGGCGTCCTCTTCATGGTGAATCCGGCCGGTGTGCAAGCCGACGCCGCCTGGGACGAGAACGGCAACATGGACTTCAGCTACGACCAGGTCTGGGACTCCGAGGGCCGCATCGGGCCAGGCGGCTGGATGGCCCTGATTGCCATTCCCTTCCGCAGCCTGCGCTTCCGCGCCGGTCACTCCGACTGGGGAGTGGTGTTCAACCGCAGCTTCCCGCGCAACAGCGAGTCGGACTTCTGGCCGCGCGTGGCCGCCAGCGTCACCGGCGTGCTGAGCCAGGAGGGCACCCTGCACGGCATCGCCGGCGTCACCGGCTCGCGGAACCTGCAACTGAACCCCTACGTCCTCGGCCAGAACGAGCGCACTCTCAACACCCTCGACCCCACCAATCCCTACTTCAGCTCACGCCGCTTCGAGAGCACCGCGGGCGGCGAGGCCAAAGTCGTCCTGCGCGACAGCATCGTCGTCGACGGCACCATCAATCCCGACTTCAGCGACGTCGAGAGCGACCAGCCGCAGTTCACCGTCAACCAGCGCTACCCGGTCTACTTCCCCGAGCTGCGTCCCTTCTTCCTTGAAAACGCCAACTACTTTGCCACGCCCATCCAACTGGTCTACACGCGCAACATCGTCCATCCGGAGTATGGCATCCGCGTGACCGGCAAGCTGGGCCACACCAACCTGGGCTTCTTCGCCATCGACGATCGCGAGCCCGGCCAGACCGTCGTCAAAGGCGACCCGCTCTACAAGCAGCGCGCCAAGTTTGCCGTGGGCCGCGTCTCCGAGGACCTGGGCAAGGGTTCGAGCATCGGACTCATTTACACCGACGAGGAGTTCGGCGGCGGCTGGAACCGCATCGGCGGCGCCGACTTCACCTGGCGCATGAACGACAGTTGGACCACCCGCGGCCAATGGATCGAGAGCTCCACCATGGGCGACCGCGACAGCGGCAATCCGCCCACGTACTCCGCCGGCCCCGCCGCCGAGTTCGACCTCCAGCGCAACGGCCACGCCTTCAACCTCTACGAAAACTACGACGACTTCTCCTCGGGCTTCGTCACCCAGCTCGGCTTCATCCAGACGGCCAACATCCACAGCAACCACACCCACGCCACCTACCAGTGGTATCCCAAGCACAGCAAGCTGCAGAGCTGGGGACTGGAAGCGAACCAGAACATCTCCTTCGACCACGCCGGCAACCGCGTGCTCCACTACAGCACCTTCGATCCCTTCTTTCTGCTGCCGCGCAACACGGTCATCGCGCCCATCGGCGGCCAGAACTCCGACACGCTGGGACCGCAGAACACCTCCGCGCTCACCCACAACCGCAACTTCACCGAGAACTGGGGCGGCTTCGTCCTGCGCAGCTCGCCCTCCGCGCAGCTCACCATGAACATCGTGGCCGCGCGCAGCGGCAACGTAAACTACAACCCCGCAACCGGCGCCGAACCCTCGCTGATGAACCAGCAGTTCGTCCAGGCCTTCATCTCCGTGCAGCCCCTGCGCCAGCTCACCACCGACAATACCTACCTGCTCGACCGCGACCGCGAGACCCACGGCAACGCCTTTGTCTACGAGAGCCAGACGTTCCGCACCAAGATGAACTACCAGTTCACGCGCTCCTTCTCGGCGCGCGTCATCGCGCAATACCAGTCCACGCTGGTCAACCCGGCCCAAACCTCGCTGCTGCGCACCAAGCAGATCTCCACCCAGGCGCTTGTCACCTGGCTGCCCCACCCCGGCACGGCCATCTATTTGGGCTATAACAACGACCTGCAGAACCTGGACCGCAGCCTCTGCAACCGCCTCCCCGGCGGCGCCTGCGACCCCAACAACACCACCCCGCCCCGCGCACTCGACTACCTGAACGACGGCAAGCAGTTCTTTCTCAAAGCCTCCTACCTCTTCCGCTTCTGAAACGCGCCGGCAGGTCGCATCAGAACCCAGCGGGCAGTCCGCGCATCGCCGGACTGCCCTCTTC
>JBAVMZ010000408.1:0-4540 GCA_049690595.1 Occallatibacter sp.
CCGTGAGAGCGGCTGGGGAGAGATGAGTGGCTTCCATCCCCGGTCCCCGAAAGCGAGGGACCGGGGGCACCCTCGGCGGGGTTTGGGAACGTCATCGAGACCGGGGCCACCCGCCCAAAAGCAAAAACGTTAAATGGTAAAACCGAAAAACCGTAAATGGTTAGAGAGTCCTGGCACAACGAAAGCCATTGAGGCCGTCGCGGCGGCCAGGCAAGTAGTAGAGGCTGTCGGCGCATCGGAAGAGGCCGGTACCGCCGTCGTCCCACGACCCGCCGCGCAACACCCGCGACACGCCTGTAGACGGCGGCGTCAGATTGCCCGCCTTATAGCGGTTGTAGGCCTCTTTGTCATACCAGTCCCCGCACCACTCCCACACATTTCCGCTCATCTGATACTGCCCAAACGGACTCTGCCCCTCAGGGTAGCTCCACACTGTACACGTCCGCTCGCTCCCCTTGTTCTTGTCGTTACGGCACTTCGTCTCATCCCACTTGGCTCCCCACGGATACTCCCGGCCATCCACCCCGCGCGAGCCCTTCTCCCACTCCAGCTCGCTCGGCAAACGCAAACCAGACCATGCGCAATATGCCTCCGCGCCGTACCAGCTCACCTGGGCCACCGGATGATCCGACTTGCCCCCGTACGCCTCATACCCGCTCCCCTGCGCTCGTACAAAACAATACGAACCCAACAAAATCCACTTATCCAGATCCGCCTTCGCTGGCCGCGACGCATTCAAGAACCGCGCATACTGACCATTCGTCACCGCATGCAACGCCAGATAATACGCCGGCAAACGCACTGGAAAAGGCTTCTCATTGCCGCTGCCGCCCGCCAAAAACTCCCCCGCCGGTACCAAACCAAGCAACGTCCCGTCTTTACCGTTCTCAATCAACATGTCGTTCACGCCGTCACTTCCTCCTTGCGGCTCGCAGGCTTGGCTCCCGTCAACGGCGGGTGGCCCATGCCTGGACGAGCTCTCCAAGCCGCAAATCTTGGGTGCCCCGGGTCTCCACTCTGAGACCTGGGAGTCCGCGGCTGCGGAGGAGCCCGCTTCGAGAGCCCTCAATTGCCCGCCGGACTCCTTCGGAGAGAGTCTACTCCTGTCCACGCGGCGCGGCTGGACGATGAGTTTCCCGAGGGGTTCGAGGCCGGCAAGCGGGCTGGTTGGGGTCCGTGCTTTCCCAGGTTTGAAAATCGAGACCCTTCGGCAAGCTCAGGGCAGGCTCTGGGGCACCCAGCAATCGTGCCTGGACCTACAGCGCCGGGATATGAGCCACCCGCCGCAGGCCAGGAGGCCCGCGGTACAGCCGGCCGGGAGGCCGGCGCTACAGGCTGATGCGGCGCTGAGCCGGTCCTTATATGCGCTCGTGCATAATCTAGACACCATGGCGTTGCTTTGGAATCCGGAGAGTTGGGGAGCGCGGCTCAGGGAGCTGGAGGCGCGGACGGGCGAGCTGAAAGAGGCTCCGCTGAGGCGCGACGTGCGCTCGCTGGGGACGCTGCTGGGCGAGGTGCTGCGGGAGCAGGCCGGCGAGGAGCTGTTTGCGCACGTGGAGGCGCTCCGGCAGGGGACCATCCGGCGGCGGGACGCGGAGGCGCGCGGGGACGGCGAAGAGGCCGCGCGGCAGGGGGCGAAGGCGCTGGAGCTGGTGCACTCGCTGCCGGTGGAGCGGGCGGTGCTGCTGACGCGGGCGTTTGCCTTCTACTTCGAGCTGATCAACCTGGCGGAGACGAACCATCGCAAGCGGCGGAGGACGGCGCTGCAACTGACGGGCGAGGCGGGGCGGCAGCGCGGGTCGCTGGCCGGGACGCTGGGCGAGATGCGGCGGGTGGGGATTGGCGCCGAAGAGGCGCTTGAGTGGCTGCGGCGGGTGCGGATTGTGCCGGTGTTCACGGCGCATCCCACCGAGGTGGCGCGACGCTCGGTGATGTTCAAGCGGCGGCGGATCGGCGAGTTTCTCGAGGCTTTGGACAGGATTCCGGTGCCGGAAGAGGAGATGGCGCGGCTGGAAGAACTGGTCCTGGCCGAAATTACCAGCCTGTGGCAGACCGACGAGGTGCGTTCGCGGCGGCCGACGGTCTACGACGAAGTGAAGATGGGGCTGGACTACTACGATGTGTCGATCTTCGGCACGCTGCCCGGGCTTTACCGGGAGATTGGCGAGGCGCTGAAGGCGGCGTACGGCGTGGAGATGGAGGCGCACGAGCTTCCGCTGGTGCTGGAGTTCGGCTCGTGGATAGGCGGCGACCGGGACGGCAATCCCTTTGTGACGCCGGAGGTGACGCGGGACGCGATTCAACTGGCGCGGGGCCACCTGCTGCTCTTCTACCAGCGGCGGCTGGACGCGATTACGGACCTGCTGACGACCAGCGCGCAACAGATGCCGGTGAGCGAGGCGCTCAGGCGGCGGCTGGACGCGTATCTCGAACGGGTGCATACGCCGGAGGCCGAGGTCTTCGGGGCGCAGTATGAGTTTGAGTACTACCGGCGGTTTTTGATCTGCCTGAAGGCGCGCATCCAAAGGACGATGGAGCAGCCGGGGCCGGCGGGGGCGATGCTCCCCGTGACGCCCTACACGCTGCGGCAGCGACAGGAGAAGCCGATTCTGACGCTGCCGCCGTATTGCGCGGTGGAGGAGCTGGCGGCCGATCTGGAGACGCTGCGCGAGTCGCTGGCCGCCAACCGCGGCATCAGGATTGCGCGGACGCTGGTGGACCCGCTGCTGCTGCAGGTGCGCACCTTCGGGCTGCACCTGCACGCGCTTGACATCCGGCAGCACGCGCGGGTGCACGAGGCGGCGCTGAAGGAGGCGATTGCCGACACGATTGCGCCGACGCTGCCGCGGGGAATGTCGGAGCAGACCACGACCGTGCTCGAAACCTTCCGTGTGGTGGCCGAGATCAAGAGCGGTTGCTCGCCGGAGGCGGTGCGGCAGTACGTGATCTCGGGCGCGTCGACGGTGGAAGACGTGCTGGCGGTGGTCAGGCTGGCGCGGCTGGGCGGGGTGACGGTCGAGGGCTCCGGGCGAGACCCTGGCTTGATGCCCGTGCCGCTCTTTGAGTCGATCGAGGATCTGCGGCGGGCGCCGGAGGTCTGCCGCGAGCTGTGGAGCCGCGCGGACTACCGCCGGCTGCTGGAAAGCTGGGATTGGTGGCAGGAGGTGATGCTCGGCTACTCGGACTCCAATAAAGACGGCGGCATGCTGACCTCGACCTGGGAGATCTTCCGGGCGCACCGCGACCTGCACACGGTGGCGCGCGAGTGCGGGGTGAAGCTGCGGCTCTTCCACGGGCGCGGGGGGACGGTGGGCCGCGGCGGCGGGCCCACGCACCGGGCCATCTTCGCGCAGCCGATGGACTCCTTCGAGGGGCAGTTGCGCATCACCGAACAGGGCGAGGTGCTGAACTTCAAGTACGCGGACGAGGTGCTGGCTGAGCGGAATCTGGAGCTGATGATCGCGGCCAGCCTGGACGCTCTGGCGCGGCCGAATGCGCGTGACCCGGAGGGGCACTTTACGGGCGTGCTGAAGCCGGAGTGGGAAGCGGCGCTGGACGAGCTGTCGCGGATTGCGTTTGCGTTTTACCGCGAACATATTCTGGATGACCCGGGCGTGGTGGAGTACTTCGAGCAATCGACGCCGGTGGGCGAGCTGGAGCAGGCGAAGATTGGGTCGCGGCCGTCGAGGCGGAGCGCTTCAATGAAGCTGAGCGATCTGCGGGCGATTCCGTGGGTCTTCGGGTGGACGCAGTCGCGGCTGCTGATTCCGGCGTGGTTCGGGGTGGGGCACGCATTGGGCAGGTACATGGAGCGCAAGGGCGCGCCGCAGGGCGGGAATCTGGCGCAGCTCGAGACCATGGCGCAGGAGTTTCCGCTGTTCATCGATCTGCTGCGGAACGTGGAACTGGCGCTGGGCAAGGTGGACCTGACGACGGCGCGGCTCTACGCGACGCTGGTGGCCGACGAGGGGCTGCGCGAGCGGGTGTACGGGCTCTTCGAGGCGGAGTTTCACCGCACGGTGGAGGCGCTGCTCAAGATCACGCGGCAGCAGGAAGTGCTGGAGACCAACCGGGTGCTGGCGCGGTCGATCCGGCTGCGGAATCCGTACGTGGACCCGATGCACCTGATCCAGGTGGAGATGCTGAGGCGGAAGCGCACCGGCGAGGACACGCCGGAGGTGAACCGGGCGCTTGCGGCAACGATCAGCGGGATCTCGGCGGGGCTGAGGAATACGGGGTGAGGCGAGGCGCCGGGCGGCGGCACTGTGGGTCGGCCATTGAACGCCGTGGCGGTTTGGCTCGGGTCGAGGATCCATTCCAGACGGGATCGGCGTTTTCGGGGAGTAATATTCCTCAGGCTGAACCATCCATCTCTCCGCAGCTCCCAACTGCGAGGGACCGGGGCCACCCGCCGGCTGAGCGTGATCGCATACAACTTGGGCAACCTGTGGCGGCGGCTGGTGCTGCCGAAGGGAATCGAAACGTGGTCGTTGACCAGCTTGCAGCAGCGGCTGGTGAAGACCGGCGGGCGGCTAGTCAA
>JBAVMZ010000409.1:0-3488 GCA_049690595.1 Occallatibacter sp.
GCCCAGCAGCCGGCCCCCGCCGCTCAGCCGCAGCTTCCGGCGCCCGCCGCCGACGCGCAGACCGACGCCGACAAGCCTCTTGTCATCAAGGTCAATGAGGTCAACCTCATCTTCACCGTCACCGACAAGCATGGAGGCTTCGTACCCAATCTGAGGCAGAGCGACTTTGCCCTGCTCGACGACCAGAAGGCCCCGGCCGCGGTCCGTTCCTTCCGCCAGCAGATCAATCTGCCCCTGCGCGTCGGCATCGTCATTGACGCCAGCACCTCCATCCGCACGCGCTTCCAGTTCGAGCAGCAGTCGGCCTCCGAGTTTCTGCTCAAGATACTCAAGGCGCGCACCGACAAGGCCTTCGTGATGGGCTTCGATGTGGCCCCCACCGTCACCCAGGACTGGACCAACAACCTCGACGGCCTGGAGACCGGCATCAACCGCCTCCGCCCCGGCGGCGGCACGGCCCTCTTCGACGCCGTCTACACCGCCTGCCGCGACAAGCTGCTCGATGTCTCCCGCGGATTGGAGCCGGTGCGCAAGGCCATGGTCCTCGTCTCGGACGGCGACGACAACCAGAGCCGCGTCCACGAAGACGAGGCCATCAAGATGTGCCAGCGCTCCGAGACCATCGTCTACGCCATCTCCACCAACTGGACCCCTAGCCGCGGCAAGGGCGACAAGGTGCTGCAGGACATCGCCGAGGCCACCGGCGGCCAGGTGCTCTTTCCGCCCACGGTCGAGGAGATGTCCAACTCCTTCGCCCAGATCGAGGAGGAGCTGCGCAGCCAGTACGCGCTCACTTACACCCCCGCCGACTTCAAAGACGACGGCAGCTTCCGCACTATCTATCTCTACTCCTTCGACCGCCGTTACCAGGTGCGCGCGCGCAAGGGCTACTTTGCGCCGCGGCCCGGCCAATAGACCAGAACCTCCTTGCTGTCCCGGCGCCCCGTTTCCCCCGCAGAGTCTGCGGCCCGGTACGGGGCGCTTCAGCGTTTGCGGCAATGCCGCCTGTGAGGCCCGTCACTTCCCCGGACAGCCCGCATCCGTAATATGACGCCCGTCAGGTTGCGAGCGAAGTGTGCTGACGGGGATGCGGAGCAGGTTTCCCGGTACGCAGGCAGTTTGGCGGGTCTGTTGGGAAATGACCCCGGACACGCGCAACCCGGCTCAATCGCACTGTGCGAGGTGAGGCATGGGAATCACTCGATTCTGCGCAATCCTGGGCGCGCTCCTCCTCTGCGCCCCGGCCGATGGTATCGCGGGAGCTGCCGGGCCGCTGCAATCGAGCGGCGTTAGCGGAAACATGGTCCTCGTGGTCTTCAACAGCGACCCGGGGCTGGTCCTCGCGCCGGCGGTGGACCTCTCCAATGGGATGCACAGGATTGCATCGAGCTTCGGCTCGGTGAACGCGCTCTTCGAACGTTACGACGCAGCCTTCTCCCGGCAGATGTTCGCCGGAACCCGCCTCCAGTGGGTCTACGAGTTTGCCGTGAAAGGCGGGGCCGAGGCGGCGGTGGCCGCCTTCAGGCGGGATCCGCACGTAGCCTATGCCCGGCCCTCGGAGCCGGACATGGAGGCGCGGATCAAGGCGACAATCGACGGAATCAACGCCCAGACGCGCGGGGCGTGGACAGCCGGGGTTACCGTTCCCGGCATCATGACGCCGGCAGACCAGAAGAAGCTGCTGGGCGGTCTCCCGGAGAGCTGGGCGCCGCGGGGCGAGAACGTCAGCCCGTCGGCGCCGAAATCGTGCACCCTCAAAGGCCATCTCCTCCACTGCGCGTCCATCCCGCTGCCGCAGAGCTTCGACTGGCGGAGTTTCAACGGAAAGAACTACGTGACCCCGGTGAAGGATCAACAGTCGTGCGGCTCCTGCTGGGCCTTCGCCGCGGTCGCCGACGTTGAGATTGAAGCCAACGCCTACTATAACCAGTTGCTGGGACTCGATTTGTCCGAGCAGCAGATCCTCTCCTGTTCGCCCTCCTCCGGAGACTGCGTCGAGGGCTACACAGGCCTCGCGCTCAACTACGCGCAGTCCACGGGCCTGGTGAGCGCCGCCTGCTTCCCCTACCGGAACAGCGACCAGACTCCCTGCTCGCAGATGTGCGCCAATCCCACCTACTGGAAGGTCGGCACGTGGAGCTGGATTCAATGGACTCCGGATGGTATCGTCTCGCCCCTCGACGAACAACTCGGGCTGCTCGAGTACGGACCCTTCGCGATGTGGATGATGGAGTATTCGGACTTCTGGTATTACACCGGCGGGGTCTACTATCCCACGCCGAATGCAAATCAGATTGGGGGGCATCTGACCGCGGCCGTGGGCTACGGTTACGCGCCTCCGCCGGGGGCCGCGGCGGGCTCGGATGCTACCGCTCTCTACCTGGCGTCGAAGAACTCCTGGGGAACAACCTGGGGCGAGAAGGGCTTCTTCCGCATCTACTACGGGGTCTCGCAGGACAACGTCTGGATCGGCCCGGTGGTCGCGCCGGCGCCGCCGGCTCCGGTGGAGGCTGCCTGTGAGGACCTGGATCACGCTGGGCACTGCTACTGGGGACTGGGGTCCAGGCCTGCGAACTGCCCTGCCAGTTGTACCACCCCCATCGAGTATTGCCGGTACGGCGGGGACACGGCCCTTCCGGCGCCGTGCATCACACGTTACCCGGAGGGGCGTCCCTGAGGCTTTCGTGGATACGGGGCGCGAATGAGATCCGGACTCCGTCGTCCTTTGGCGCCTTGCGTCCCGTTTCAGGACATTCCCCGCGCCGATGTCCATTCTTGCTTCCCTCGGGCTTTCTTTCTTCACTCCGCTCATCCATCTCCCCAAACCCGCGATGAAATAGAAGCGGACGATTCCAAGAGTTCTCCAATGGGCTGTGACCGGTGCTGACAGCAGCAGGGACGGCCCGGCGAGGAACCAGGGAGGCGGCCCAACCGCGGAACGACTACGCGGGGCAAGGGGGAGATGCGGTGATCCGGCAGGCCATCTCGTGCGATATTTGCGGCACGGAAAAAAAGCAGACCAACCACTGGTTCGTGGCCTACGACCAGGCCGGCGAGTTGCGTATCAGCGGCTGGTCCTCTCGCAACCGGCTCCGCCCCGGCTCCCGCCACCTCTGCGGCCAGACCTGTCTGCACAAGCTGGTGGACGAGTTCATGGCGCGCTCGATTCAATTGCGACCGGCGAACTCCGCCCAGGAGCCCGCGGAAGACCAGGTGGCCGCGCCGGCAGCGGTATCGAAGCCAGCCAGCCCGACCGACACCAGCCTTACCGCCCGCGCTGCTTACTCTGAGCTTGAATCCTCGGCGCGGCTGATTACTCCGTCCGCGCCCGCGGCCTCTGTGGCGCCGGCCCGTCCGCCGCTGCGCCCTCCCGTCGAGCTGGTTCCCCTTTCGCCCCGTATCCCGGCAGGGGAGCTGTCCCCGCCGGTCGACGAGGCTCCACAATTCTCATCGCGCAGTTGGCGCGCCGAGGCCTGGGAGCGCGAGCG
>JBAVMZ010000410.1:0-2373 GCA_049690595.1 Occallatibacter sp.
CCTCCAGGCCCACCTCGCGCAGCCAATGCGCCGCGTCCGCCGAGGCATCGCGCCGGCTCACGCCCCGCGCCAGCAGGGGCAGCGCCACATTCTCCTGGGCGCTGAACTCCGGAAGCAGGTAGTGGAACTGCCAGACGTAGCCGACGGCGCGGTTGCGGAACTCGGCTGCCTGGCGCGCGGTCATCCCGCCCAGATCCGTGCCAGCGCAGCGCACCTGGCCGGCGGTCTGCGCATCGAGCGCGCCCAGGATGTGCAGCAGCGTACTCTTGCCCGCGCCAGACTGGCCCACAATGGCCAGCATCTCTCCCTCTCGGACTTCGAGGTCGAGGCCGCGAAAGAGCGTCAACTCCCCGCGCGCCGTCCGGTAGGTCTTGGTCAGCGAGCGCACGGCGACGATCGGCTGGGCTGCCGGCGTCCGCGCGTGCGCCTCCCTGGTCGGGTCGAGGGCTTGTCGAGGGGTCGCAGGCGCGTTTTCCATCGTCAGGATTGGGTTGATTTTACACTTCCGGGCAACCTTGCCGGCCGTTGCCGCCCTGGCAGAGGTCGCCGCAGCGCGCTGCCGGCCTCCCTGCAAAGGCGCATGATCCGTGAGAAAAAGCGCAAGATTGTGACCTGACTCACGTCGCGCTGCGGCTTCAGGGTGAGACGATGCGTCTCTGAATATGGGAAATCTTCCAATCTGGCATTGAGGTGAGGTATGGGCAGGCATACGACGAAGGTCGTGCGGCACTGGGCCGGACGAGGAGCGATGGTTGTCGCGGCGCTGGCTCTGGCGGGGCAAATGGCTCTGGCGGCCACCTGCAGCGTGGTCAAACACGGTCCGCAGACCGAGGCGGAGAAGGCTCTGCTGGCCGCCGATTACGCCAAGGCGGAGACGCTCTTCCGCGCCGACGTTGCCAAGACCCCCGCCGACCCCGACGCCGTCTCGGGCCTGGTGCACGCCCTGCTGCGCCAGCAGAAGGTGAAAGAGGCAGCCGATGCCGTGAAGGCAGCTCTGGCCGCAGCGCCCGCATCCGGCGCCTTCCTCACCCTGCGCGGCGAGGTGGAACTCCGCCAGGGTGAACCGTGGACCGCCGAGCAGACCGCGCTGGCCGCCTACAAGGCCGACCCCTGCAACCCGCGCACCCGCCTGCTCTACGCCCGCGTGGCCCAGGTCAGCGCCCGCTTTGCCACCGCCAAACAGCAGTTCGGCCTGGCCCACCAGTTCGACCCCGAGGACCCGGAGATCCGCCTGGAATGGCTCCAGACTCTGCCCGTGGACCAGCGCGCCGCCGAGGCTGAAGCCTGGCTGGCCGCGCCCAACGGCGAGGACCCGGGCACCGTCGCCTTCGTTCGCGCCTCCGCTGACCACTGGAAGAAGCTTGCCGGCCAGCCGCCACGAGCCTGCAAGCTGGTCTCCGCCCCGGCGGCGGCCGATCTGCCCTTCATCAAGTTCGCCGGCTGGGCCGGGCACACCCGCGGCTTCGGCCTGGAGATGACCCTCAATGCCAGCCCCGCGCGGATCGAGTTCGGCAACCCCGAGGGCGGCCTGACTGTCTATCGGCCCCTTGCCGAGCGCGCCGGCCTCAAGCGCATCACCGAAAACGAGAAGCCGCCCTTCCCCGGCGCCAAAGCCAGCTACATGGCCTACGCCGACAAGCTCAAGATTGGCGGGCTTGAATTCCACGACTGCGTCCTCAAGGTCATTGACTCGGGCAGCCCCACGGACGACGGCGACGGCAATCTGGGCTTCGACATCTTCGGCGACTTCCTGACCACCGTCGATTTCCCCATGCGCAAGGTGCAGCTCGCCCCGCTGACCCCCACGCCGCAGGACGCGGGGTATGTGGCCTCGCTGCACACCGATATGACCGAGGGCGACGGCGCCGCCAGCCCCCATCCCACTGACCGCCTTGTCGCCCCCGAGATGAAGGACTACTCGCAGATCTACCGCGCCGGCCGCAGCCTGATCCTGCCCACCGCTCTCAACACCAACACCATCAAACTCTTCATGCTCTCCATCGGCGTGCCGGGGACCAACATCGCCGCCGATCTGGCCAAACAGGTCTCGAAGACCCACGAGCAGGAGAGGGCGGGCCCAGGTCCGGACGCCAAGCCCTACAAGGTCACGGTCTCCGACGAGATCACCTTTAACTTCGCCCGCTTCGCGCAAAAACTGACAAGTGTCGTCTCCACCGATACCTCGGGGGCCACGCGCATGGCTGGCATGGAGATCGGCGGCAACATCGGCGCCAATACCTACCAGTTGCTCATCCTGCACCTGGACTACCGCGACGGCCTGGTGAAGTTCGAGTTCATCGCCGACCGCGGCTACAAGTTCGAGTAAGGCGGAGCACGGCACGACCCATGGCGCGGCGGGAAGAGGAATTCCTC
>JBAVMZ010000411.1:0-9518 GCA_049690595.1 Occallatibacter sp.
GGAAGGGCTCAGCGCCGCCGAGGCGCGCGGCCGCATCTACGGCTTCAACCGCTACGGGCTGCTGGTGGAGGGCTGCCAGGGCGTCCGGCCGGGCCAGGAGAGGATGTTGCGCACCCGCGACGAGGTGGCTGGCTGGCATCTGAGCGACCCCGCGGCGGTGGGCATCAGCCTGCTCGACGCGGTCCGCAACGCCAAAATCACGATCCTGCTGGGCGTCAGCGCGCAGGCCGGCGCCTTTACCGAGGAGATCGTGCGCGCCGTGGGAGCCAACTCCGAGCGGCCCGTCATCTTCCCACTCTCGAACCCCACCTCGAAGTCCGAGGCGATTCCCGCCGACATCCTGCGCTGGACCGGGGGCGGCGCGCTGGTGGGCACGGGCAGCCCGTTCCTGCCGGTCGAGTACGACGGGCGACAGGTGCGCATCTCGCAGGTCAACAACTCCTACATCTTTCCCGGGCTGGCGCTGGGCATCCTGGTGAGCCGGGCGCGCATCGTCACCGACTCGATGATCATGGCCTCGGCCAAAGCGCTGGCCTCGCTCTCTCCCACGCGGGAGGACCCCGGCGCTCCGCTGCTGCCGCCGATCGCGGACGCGCGTAAAGTCTCGCTGGTGGTGGCCGAAGCCGTGGGCCGTCAGGCGATTCACGAGGGCGTGGCGCAGATCTCGCACGCACATACGCTGAAGGAACTGCTGGAGGGCTACGTCTGGGAGCCGGAGTATCTGCCCTACGAGCGGCACGACCTCTCCTGGATCAAGAACGAGTCGGGGTCGTCACGATCGCATTCGTGAGGACCAGCCCGACTCGCCACTGCGCGTTGCGACTGAAATGAGCGACCTGGCGCTGCACCCGCCCCGGAGGGCGGTTCGAGTTCTACTCCCTCACATGAAGCGGGTCGTTCTCGATGCAAAACGCAGACGCAGAAGCTTACGCGAGTTTGGCAAGAGCGGAGGGAAGCGGGCGGAACCTGCTTTGGGTTGCGCTGGCGCCGAATTTTGCACGGCGGTTGTTGGAGTGCCGAAACCGGAAGCGACGCGAAGGAAACAGTGTCGAGCCTTGAATCATGCTTCAGGCGCCGCCCGATACCGGACGGCAAGTCCGGTGGTGTGGGAGGACGGCAGGGATGACCCTGCCTCCTGTCCGATTCCCTAGTACTTATGTACGGCTGGATCGATCTGGTCTGCCCATGCCAGGATGCCGCCGGCCAGGTTGACCACCTTCGGAAAGCCCGACTGCTTCAGGTACTCGGCGATGCGCTGCGAGCGGCCGCCGCTCTTGCACTGCACCACGATCTCGCGTTCGCGCGGAATCTCGCCCAGCCGTTGCGGCACGTCGTTTTGCGGAATCAGCTTGCCGCCAATCTGGGCGATCTGATACTCGAAGGGCTCGCGCACATCCAGAATGAAAAGATCCTCGCCACCGTCCAGCCGGCGCTTCAGTTCCTGCACCGTCAACTGTGGGACTCCGTTCTTCACTTGACCAGCCTCCCTGCTCTCCGGCACGATGCCGCAGAACTGCTGATAGTCAATCAACTCATGGATGGTGCGATTGGCCCCGCAGATCGGGCACTCCGGATTCTTGCGCAGCTTCAGCTCGCGGAAGCGCATGTTCAGCGAGTCCACGAGGAGCAGACGGCCGGCAAGCGATGTGCCCTTGCCCAGGATCAGCTTCACCACCTCGGTGGCCTGGATGACGCCCACCAGCCCGGGCAGAATTCCCAGCACGCCGCCCTCGGCACAGCTCGGCACCAGGCCCGGCGGCGGCGGCTCCGGATAGAGACATCGATAACATGGGCCCTCCTCGGTGGCGAAGACGCTGGCCTGGCCCTCGAAGCGGAAGATCGATCCATACACGTTCGGCTTGCCCATCAGCACGCAGGCGTCGTTCACCAGGTAGCGCGTGGGAAAGTTGTCCGTGCCGTCGGCGACGATGTCGTAGTCCTTCAGAATCTCGAGCGCGTTGGCGCTGGTGAGCCAGGTCTCGTGCTTGACCACGTTCAGCGACGGATTCAGCGCGGTCAGCTTCTCGGCTGCCGAGTCCAGCTTCTTGCGCCCGATGTCGCGCGTCGAATGGATGATCTGCCGCTGCAGGTTCGATGCGTCGACAACGTCGAAGTCCACCAGTCCCAGCGTGCCCACGCCGGCCGCGGCAAGATAGAAGGCCAGGGGCGACCCAAGTCCGCCCGTGCCCACGCAGAGCACACGTGCGGCCTTCAACCGTTGCTGGCCCTCCACGCCCACCTCGGGAAGAATCAGGTGGCGCGAGTAGCGCGAGAGTTCGTCGGTCGTGAGTTCGGGAAGAGGCCGTGTTGCGGATGTATCGGTCATGTGCTCCTCGGTGTGGTGCGGTTTCTTTCCTGCTTCTACGTCCGCCCGCCGGCGATCGAAGGAATGATGCTCAGCGTGTCCGTGTCCTTCACTTCGGCTTCGTACTTTGCCGGCAGATAGCGCACATCCTCGTCGTTCAGGTAGAGGTTTACAAACGCGCGCACCTTGCCTTCTCCGGTAAAGAGATGCTTGCGCAGATCCGGGTGTGCCGCGATCAGAGCATCCAGCGCGTCAGCCACAGTCGCCGCGCTCACCTCGATAGCATCCTTGCCGCCCGCATAGGGACGAAGCGGCGTGGGAATGTAGATGGTCATTGCCTTTTCTCCTTACTCAGTTCTGAATCTCGATCGTCTCCGGCTCGAAGCGCTTGTCCTCCTCGGTCGTGCCCGCGAGGAAGAAGGAGTTGGTGATCGCCGCGCGCCCTGCGGCGACGGCCGTAATCACATACGAACAGCCCAGCCAGTGCGCCTCTTCGAAATCCGTCTTCGACCACTCGGCCGGGTGATCCGGATGCGAGTGATAGAAGCCGGCAATCGAGAGCCCCTGCTGCCGCGCCTCGCGCTCGATCTTCATCAACTCGACAGGCGCAATCTGGTAGCGGTTGTGCGCCGAATCGGTGCGTGTGTTACCGGCTCTGGCCGAAGCAACAATTCTCCGGCGCCGCTCGGTGGAATCGCCCAGCAGCACGCCGCAGCACTCGTGCGGATAGGTCTGCTCGCCGTGCAACCGAATCTCCTCATATACCGCGCGTGCAAAGGTGACTGTGCTCAAATCTCCTCCCAGAAGTGCTCACTCAAGTACTTCTCCGCGGAATCGGGCAGCACGGTAACGATGACAGCCCTGCGGCCCGCCGCGGCCTCCTCGCGTGCAATGCCCAAGCTGGCCGCCACGGCTGCGGCCGCGGAGACTCCCACCAGCAATCCAGCCTCGCGCGCCATCCGCCGCGCCATCTCGTAGGCCGCCTCAGTCTCCACTTCGACCGCACGGTCGGCCAGGCGCGGATCGTAGATCGGCGGCACAATCGACGCCGCCATGTACTTCAGCCCTTCGAGGCCGTGAAAGGGCGAGTCCGGCTGCATGCTCACGGCCTGGATCGCCGGGTTGAACTCCTTCAGCCTCCGCGTGGTTCCCATAAAAGTGCCGCTGGTGCCCATCCCGGCCACAAAGTGCGTGACGTGCCCATGCGTCTGCTCCCAGATTTCAATGCCGGTCGAGCGGTAGTGCGCCTGCCAGTTGGCGTCGTTCGAGTACTGGTCGAGGTAGCAGTAGCGCTCCGGATCGTTGCCGGCGATCTCGCGGACGCGGCGGATGGCACCGTCCGATCCCTCGTCCGGCGCCGTCCATTCCACCCGCGCGCCGTATGCCTTCAGGATCAACTTGCGTTCGGGCGAAACATTGGAGGGCATGGCCAGCAGAACCGGGATGCCCAGCGATGCGCCCACCATCGCCATGGCAATGCCGGTGTTCCCACTCGAAGCGTCCAGGAGCGCTTTGCCCGGCGGGAGCAGTCCACGCTGCCGGGCATCGTTGACCATCGAGGCCACCGCGCGATCCTTCACGCTGCCGCCCGGATTAAGCCACTCGGCCTTGGCCAACAGGGTGATGCCGGTCAGATCGCACACGAGCGCGTCCAGACGCAGCAGCGGCGTGTTGCCGACTCGCGATGCCGGATTTACACCAAGTTCGAATTGGGTGGTCTTCGCTGCCAAGGAATGCTCATCCTGAAAGGTTGCCAAAGGGTCAGTGTGAGTGTGTTGAATCGGAATTGCCGCTTGGGGATGCCAGAGAGTTTCGTAGAGTCCAGGCCGGTCAGGGAAGAACCGCGGAACGATTCAGCGGCGGGTTTGCACCTGTGCAGCCGTGCTCGACCCGCTGGTACAAGCCAGCGAGGAGCGACAACAACAACAGCAGGAAGGCGAATGCATCACCCCGATTATATGAAAACCGGACCCAGTCGAGTCAAATTGGCTTCTGGATCGCCGGCGGATGGGCTTGGCCAAGCAACTCGTCAAATGCCTAATCCGTCCCTGCTTCCTTATCTTCGCTCCATGTGCTGCGCGACTGTCGGCGGTTCCATGCTCACGCGCAGGTAACGAGTCTCAACAGATCTCAAAGAGCAGCCAGACCTGGTTCGGACCTGGTTCCCCCCTTACGACAACCTAACTACAATCAATAACTTACGGAACGGTAATATTGGAGACTGTCCGGGGCTTCAGCCCCTGCGGGGCAGGTTCTGGGAGATTTCCCTGTCCGGTCGGGGCTTTCCCGCCGCCTGTGAAGCCGTTCCCTTTCAATGCAATTGTCCGATCATATTCACGATCTTCATGAGATCGCCCCGCATCGGACCGCCGGCCCCTTGACGACTGACCCCCTGCGCGTGCTGGACTTGACGTAAATGCCTGACGCTCTCGACCTGCCCCAGTTCACCCTCGACGATTACGAATACCGCTTTGCCGATCGCCATCGGCTGCACGACGTGGTGGCGAAATGGGCCAGGGAGAAGCCGGCTGCGCCCGCGCTGCTGAGCGCGGACGGCAGCCGCTCGGTCACCTGGGCCGAGTTCGACCGCGTGACCGCGGCGCTGGCCTGCGAACTGCTGCGGCTGGGCTTCGGCCGGCGCGACTACCTGGTGACGCTGCTGCCGATGTCGGTGGACCACGTGCTGCTGGAGTACGCGTGCTTCAAGGTGGGCGTGATCGTGGCGCCGCTCGATCTGCGGCTGACGCCGGCGGAGGTGATGCGCGCGCTCGATATCCTGCGTCCGCGCGGTTTTACCTGCCTGGGCGCCACGCCGGGAATGGACTTCAGCGGGATGTTGCGCGCCGTACAGGCGCATTGCCCGTGGGTGGAGCAGTGGATCGCGGTGGATTCGACGGCGGAGATTCCGGGCGCCTTGCCGTTTGCCTCGCTTGCCGGGCCGGCGTGGCAGGCGGCGCGCGAAGGAGCTCCAGCCGTGCCCGGCGACGCTGCCGCGCTTACGGCCGTAGATGCCACGATCGCCGATGACGACGGCGCGCTGGTGATCTTCACCACAGGCTCGACGGGCTCGCCCAAGCCGGCGCTGCTCTCGCACCGCAACATCACCGTGCAGAATATGTGCATGTGCGGCTCGTTCTTCGGCGGCGACCGCGGTACGCGCACGCTGGTGAACCTGCCGCCGTCGCACGTAGGCGGACAGACCGAGGCGCTGATGAGCACACTCTTCGGTGGCGGCTCGGTGGTGCTGCTTGAGGTCTTTGACGCCGCTCGCTCGCTGCGCGCCATCGCCAGCCAGCGCGTCGAGATTCTGGGCCAGATACCGGCAATGTTCAACCTGCAGTGGATGCTGAAGGAGTACGAGACCTACGACCTCTCGAGCCTGCGCTTCGCCGCCTATGGAGGCAACGCCGTCTCGCGGCCCTTCGTCGAGCGGCTGGCCGCGATGGCGCCGGTAATCGGCACCGGGCTGGGACTGACCGAGTGCGCCGGCTTCTGCACTTACGTACAGGCCAACGCCCGCGAGCACGAGCTGATGGTGGCCGGGCTGGGCCAGGATATGCCCGTCTACCCGTGCACCATCCGCAAGCCAATGCAGGACGACGGGACGGCCGGCGAAGAGCTGCCGGCTGGCGAGATTGGCCACGTCTGCTTCCGCGGGCCGCAGACCTTTCTCGGCTATGTGAACGACCCGGCAGCCACCGCAAGGACCGCCTCGCGCGACGGTTACCTCTACACTGGCGACCTGGGCTTCAAGGACGCCGCCGGACTGCATTTGACCGGGCGCGAAAAGTGGGTCATCAAGTCGATGGGCTTCCAGGTCTTTCCGGGCGACGTGGAGTCGCACGTCCTGGCGCTCGCGGCCAAGGTGGCCAACTGCGTGGTGGTGGGGGTGGGGCACGCGGTGGCCGGCGAGGCCCCGGTGGCCGTGGTCGAGAAGCGGCCCGGTGCGGAGCTGACCGCGAAGGAACTGGACCGGCACGCGCGGGCGCTTTCTTCCTATATGAGGCCGCGCCACTGGATTGTGCTGGAGCCAGCCACGCTGCCGATGAATCGCGTGGGCAAGCCGGATTATCTGCGCGCGCAGGAAATGGCTCGGCAGGAGATTGCCGGGCTGCGCGCACGCGGCGAGTGGGACAGTGGCTACAGCCTGGACGCGGAAGAAAAGGGCGGCGCAGAGCGGGAGTAAGGCGCTGGGACGCAGGCCCCTTCCCGCTGCTGGCTCCCTTTTACTCCGCCTCGGTAGTCTGCTTTTGCTCCGCCCTTGGAGCGCACCCGAGGGCTGACACACCCGGTTTTTTTTCGGCATTCAAGCGGAGCGAGAGTTTGCCTGCAATCCGGATGGAGTAGAGCTGCAGCGCGGCAACCATCGGCAAGGCATACCTGAGCGCCGCTTCGGCCGACCAGCAGCGGGCAATCGCCAAAAAGAACACGCAGCCCAGGAAGCGCCCCGCGAACAATCCAAGCTCGTGATTGAAAAAATAGGCGTATTCACTGCGCTGCTCGGTGCGCGCCACCGTGTCCACCACCTGCATTTCGATCGGGTTGTAGGCAAGGTCGAGCAGCGGTTTGGCCAGCACCAGGCAGCCAATGAAGATCAGCACACCTGGCGTGTTGAAGAGCATTGCGTTGCCGGCCGCGCCAAAAAAGAACAGGGCGAGCCCGGTGGCAAAGACGATCGTGCGATGCCGCGGGGCTGCCGTTCGGCCGACGATGTACAGCAGCAGCGCGGACAAGATGCCGCCGATGGCCTGGGTAGCACCGAGAGTTCCCTCCTGTCCGACAAGCAGAAGAACGAGCATGGCCGGAGCCGTGAGCATGTATCCCTGGGCCACCCCCTTGAGAGCCGCCAGTTGAAGCATCCTGCGCCAGAGGGGATGGAAATGGAAGTAGACGAAGCGCGCGTGCGGTGGATTGGGGAAGCTGCCCTTTTCCAGCAGCAATGCGGAAAGAGCCGTGAGAACGAGGACGGCCGCGGCAATCCGGCGATAGGCCTGGTTGGTTGTTCCACCCAGCCAGCCGTAGAGCGTGGCCCCGCTGATGAGCCATCCAATGACGGCGGGCACCGCGACGTTGGCCAGAGTGGCGCTGAACAGTTCGACTCCGTAGTAGTAATTGCGGTTGCTGTCAGACGTGGAGGCCAGAGCGAGAAAGCCGCGGTTTGCCCAGAAGAGGCCGGTGGCCAGGCCCATCGCCAGGCCGGAGATGGCGATGCCTGTGGAGGTTAGGACGCCAGATCGCATCAGCATCATCGTCGCCGTCCCGGAGAGCAGCATTCCGGCAGCATAGAGGTGCCTGGCAGCCGCCCGGCCAAGCAAAACGCCGTTCAGGAAGAAGGCGACCGGCGTGGCCGCGTAGACCGCCAACTGATAGGCGACGACCTTGCCCGGGTCATGGGAATTGCGCATGACAAAGGCCGCCACGAAAATCTCGATGACGGGCAGGACGAGCGCATAGATCATGTTCGCCAGCAGGAGGATCCGCGTGCTGCGCGGGCAGCCGAAGAAGACGTCCAATTCCCTGCGCAGGCGATTCATAGCGTCGTTCCTTTGCCTCCATCCACTCCCGCGTGAGAACTGCGTTTGCCGGCCAATGGATAGAGACCGGAAGGCGGCGTGCGCTCGACCGCCGGAGCGGCAGGACGCAGCGGCTCACCCGCTGAAACAGAATATAGCTGGCGTCTTCCAGGCGGAAGACCGGTCCCAGGTCTTTGCCGGCGACTCTTCTATCATTGGATGTGGGGTGAACAGCTTGATTGCCATGGGAGCGTTGCGAGGGATGATGCGGAGTAAGTTTCCACTGCGTGCAGGTTGGGCGATTGCCGCCGCTTCTCTCGCGATGGCTGCGGCCGCTCCGCTGGCAGGCAGCGCGCAGGCAAAGCCGGCGCCGGCGCCTTCCCGCACCAACCAACCGGCATCCTTTCAGGCAATTGCCGCCAAAGCCACCACGGCCCGCGACGCCGAGCGGCTGGACGAAGCCGTTCCGCTCTTTCGCCAGGCGCTCAAGCTGAACCCGCGCTGGGCGGAGGGCTGGTGGTCTCTGGGCACCATCGAATACGACCAGGACCGCTACGCCGAGGCGGCCCTCTATTTTCAGAAGGTCGTCGCGCTGGAGCCGAAGCACGGAACGGCGCGCGCCCTTCTGGGCCTCTGCGAGTTTCAGCTGGGCCAGGATGCCAACGCCCTGCGCGACATCGAGGCGAGCAAGAACCTGGGGCTTCCCGAAGATCCGCGGCTTCGGCAGGTTCTCGTCTTTCACGAGGGCGTTCTGCTGCAACGCGCCGGGCGGTTTGAAGGCGCGCAGGAGGCTCTCGGCTCGCTCTGCCAGAGCGGCGTAACCGCGGAGCAGGTGCGCCTGGCGCTGGGCATGGTGGTTCTGCGCATGCGCGATGCAAACCCGCCCGCCCCGGGCACGGAGGGCGCGCGGGTCGCCGAGCTGCTGGGGCGCGGCGCGTGCCTTTCGGCGCAGAAGCGATACGACGCGGCCCGGCGCGAGTTTGCGTCGGCGGAGGCCGCATTTCCGCACTATCCCCACCTGCACTACGCCTACGGCCGCTTCCTTGTGGATGCGCGCGACACCGCCGGCGCGGTCGAGGAGTTCAAGAAGGAGATTGCCGAGGATCCGAACAGCGTGCTGGCGCGGCTGCGGATTGGGGCCGCGGAGTACAAGGTGGATTCCGCGGCCGGGCTGCCCTATGCCCAGGAAGCGGTCCGCCTGGCGCCGCAACTGCCCTTCACGCATTACATGCTGGGCCTGCTGCTGCTGGACACGGGCGATTATGCTGGAGCGATTCCGCAGCTCGAGACCGCGCGCAAGGCCTTTCCGCAGAACGCCAGGATTCCCCTGGCGCTGGGCTCGGCGTATGCGCACGTGGGCCGGCCCGAGGATGCGGCGCGCGCCCGCGCGGAATTTCTGCGCCTGAGCCATGCGGCCGGCAATGCCGCGGCCAGCGCCGCGCCGGACCAGAGCTCGTACACGGCTCCGCAGATTGAGATCAAGGACGGAATGGACGCGCCGCCCCGGCCTTGAGTCTTCTGTTGCGGCCGGGGTCGCAGATGGCAGGTGGCCCGGTCATCGGCCCTGAAAAGTCACAATGAGCCAGCCGAAGCTGTGCCCCGTTCATCGCGTTCTTTGCGATGAGCGGGCGTTGCGATAAGATCGTGGCCGGATGAGGACGAAGCGATGCCGGGCGGCCCGAGGCGGTTTCAAAAGGCGG
>JBAVMZ010000412.1:0-2171 GCA_049690595.1 Occallatibacter sp.
GCCAGGGCGGCGCGGACGGCGGAGGAGGGCGTGGGCGCCGGGCCGGCGGCGGCAAGAAGACCGGCCAGGGAACCGCCGCGCAGCCAGGCAGCCAGAGGGCCGTAGCCGGTGGGGGCCACGGCGTCGCCCGGCAGGAGGTTGAGCGAGACGCCGGCCAGGACCGCCTCGGCGCCGGCGGCGTGCGCCAGGGCCGGGGATTCGCCGAGGATCCGGCAGTGGATCATGGCGCGATAGAGGGCGAGCAGTCGCTCGTCGGAGATGAGCGAGAAGCCGTTGTGCGGCGCAGCGGGCGCGGCCTTGGTGCGGGCGTTCGAAGTCATGCTATGGTCAGGACCTGCCGGTTGCAGCGATTGTACATGGAAGGCGGCGGCGATGGCCCGACGCGGCGCCTGGTAAGACGACTGCGGAACCCGGTGGTTTGCCTGGTCCACGAAGAAGGCGCTCGCGTCCGTGCGAAGGTTCGTGCTTTCCCAGGTCCCGAAAAGCGACGGACGCGGAGCGCCCTCGTTGTGGTTTGGAAAAGTCACCGGGGCCGGGGCTAGAGCGGTTTCGGAGTTTGTGTGCCCTTTTCCAGTTCGTGCCGGGTGGCGTTTTCTTGAGGAAAACGCCACTTGAGTGACCAGCTTCCCGGATACAGCAACTCCGGAACCGCTATCCCCCCCCGATGAATCGAGCCCCAGAGGGGTCGTCCGCGCGAATCGGGCGAGCCACTCGCGCCGCGCCATCCTATCCAAACAGATGGCGCGTACGGGGTCGAGAGCGAGTTTGGAATGACAAGGACGCTTGACTAAACACAGTTTCTGTACGAACCGGGGGGAGGGGGTACGGAGCGGCGAAGGCTGCGAGGCAGGTGGAATCGATTGATTTGGAACGAGATACAGATGGCGCGTACGGGGTTCGAGAGCGAGTTGGGAATGACAATGATGCTTGACTAAACACAGTTTCTGTACGAACGGGGGGTGGGGGTACGGACCGGGGTATCAACCAAGCGCATCCCCGACGTTCCTGCATCGGGATGGCGATCCGCGTGGGGGTCATGATTCCATTGTGCGGCGAGGCGGTGGAATTTCCGGCAGGCGTCGATCGGACAGGACTTACGGCACGGACGAGAACGAAGGATGAAATGGCGAGCCCTGGCTCGTGGCTTCCCAGGTCTCAGAATCGAGACCCGGGGGCACCCGGGGTCATGGGCGAGATTACGAAGGCGCGCGATCACGGCACTCGAACTAGGTCGAGTAGTCGGCGTTGATGTGGACGTACTCGGTGGTCAGGTCGGTGGTCCAGAAGACGCACTGGCCGACGCCCTGGTGGAGATCGATGGAAATGGAGAACTCGGGCTGGGCGATGTAGGCGTGCGCGGCCCTCTCGTCGAAGTCGGGATCGCGGCCGCCGTTGCGGCAGACTGCAAGCGTGCCGAAGCGGATATCGATGCGCTCGGGATCGATCTGGGCGCCGGAGTAGCCGATGGCCGCGGCCAGGCGTCCCCAGTTGGGGTCGGCGCCGGCCCAGGCGGTCTTGACCAGCGGCGAGTGGGCAATGGCCTTGGCCACGCGCAGGGCATCCGCGTCGCTGGCCGCGCCCTCGATGCGCAGCTCGACGACGTGGCCGATGCCTTCGCCGTCGCCCACGATCTGGCGAGCCAGCGAGGTGCAGACGTGCTGGAGCGCCTCGGCGAACTCAGGGTTGCCGGCGGCGACGGCGGGGCCGGCTCCGGAGGCGAGCAGCAGCACGGTGTCGTTGGTGGAGGTGTCGCCGTCGACCGAGATGCGGTTGAAGCTGAGCTCGATGGCCTGGTTCAGGTAGCCCTGCAGCACCTCGGGCTCGATGGCGGCGTCGGTGAGCAGGTAGACGAGCATGGTGGCGTGGGGCACAAGCTGCGGGTGAATCATGCCAGCGCCCTTGGCGACGCCGGCGATGCGGACCTCTTCGGCGCCGAGGTGGACGCGGGCGAAGGCCGTCTTCTCGACGGTGTCGGTGGTCATGATGGCCTGGGCAAGGGCGAGGAAGCTCAAGGAGTCGGGGCCCAGGTTCGCGGCCAGCGCGGGCATGGCGGCAACGAGCTTTTCGGCCGGCAGCGGGACGCCGATGATGCCGGTCGACGAGGGAAAGACTTCTTCGACGGCGCAGCCGAAGAGCGCCGCGGCGGCCTGGCAGGTGGCGCGGGCGGCGTC
>JBAVMZ010000413.1:0-6866 GCA_049690595.1 Occallatibacter sp.
TTGACTAGCCGCCCGCCGGTCTTCACCAGCCGCTGCTGCAAGCTGGTCAACGACCACGTTTCGATTCCCTTCGGCAGCACCAGCCGCCGCCACAGGTTGCCCAAGTTGTATGCGATCACGCTCAGCCACAGCCGCACCTCGTTCGACCGGAAACGGTGGCAGCTTAGCCGCGTCATCTTCACCGCCTGCTTGCCCTCCTTGATCCACTGCTCGGCAGTGCCCCGCTTGTTATAGAACCGTACTACCGCCCGGCTCGGCGTCTCCAGATTGGTCACGATGAATCCGATGCGCGGGAACAACTCCCCGGCATGATGTTCCACCTTCGCCACCACTCGCCGTGCCGTCGTCCAACTGGCGGCCTTGTAGAGAAAGCCTTTGTACCACACGATCGGTTTGTGACTGGGACGCCCCACCGGGCGCGGCAGCAGTTCGGCCACATCCCGCTCCAGGTTCTCGTTGGCCGGAATACGGATGGCGTACTTCACGCCCCGGCTTTCCAGCGCCTCGTAAATCTCTGGCTTGGCGAAGGCGGCGTCGGCTCGAAACACCACTTCCTTGCTCAGCTTCTGTTGCCGCTCGATCTCCGGCATGAGCAGTTCTTCCCAGTCGTCCGCACTGTGCACGTTGCCCGGCCGCAGCTTGGCGGCCAGACAGTCGCCCTCGCGGTTGAACAGCAGCAGCGGGTGAAAGCAGGTCGATTCGAAATGCCCGTTGTAGGCGCTCTGCTCTTGCTCTCCGTACACCGGAATCTCCGTCGAATCCATGTCCAGGACCGTGCGGTACCCTGAATCCAGCGCCTCCGCTTTCGCGATCAATGCCCGGCTGAGCCCCGCCAGCCCGGCGAAGTTCGCGTCTTCGGCCAGTATCTCGGTCTCGAAACTCTGCAACCGCGAGGTAAGAGCGACGCCTCGATCCCAGATATTTTCCGAACTGATTAGCCGGAAGGTCGGGTCCTGGGAAAGCCTCTCGGCGTCGTTGAGATCTTCGTAGCCAGCCAAGCGACTATAGACTGATTGCCGCAGCAGGTCGGCGAAGCAAAACTGCGCGTTCTTCCCACGGCAGTCGGTCAGATGCTGCGCGATCAATTCGCCGAATCCGAGCCGCTCGTCGAGTTCGCGCACCAGGATCAGGCCACCGTCCGAAGTGACGCGGGAGCCTTGGAACTCGACCTTGAGAGAGGCGTTGAAGGAGAGCTGAAAGGGCCGATTTTGTATCTCACCCATTGGGTATTGACCTCCGGAGCGTCTTCATCGCATTCACACCCCTATGAATATTGACGTTTGCGACGATCCGAGATTTCATAATTAAGGCTCAAAATGAAAATGTGGGCTTGGTCGCGTCGAGCAAATAGGCCGCGGCTGCCTGCTCGCCGAGCAACCCGAGCCCCAGCGCCCGCACAGCCTTGCCCCACCTGGCAATGCGCGAGGTGATAAGCACCTGCCCTCCGTCCAGCCTGGGCAGCAGCGCCTTGACGGCTGCAACCGCATCGGGTGTGTCGACGTTGTCGAGGATCGCGAGCCAGCCCTTGTTCCTGCGCAGCCACTCGACCACTGCCTCGTATTGTTCCTGCTGATTCGGCTGACGGCTCTCCGGCAGGTCGAGAACATCGCGGGTTGAAAGGCGGGCAAGGTTGGTTTCGAGGTCTTCGGGGGTGTTGGCTGAGACAAAGAGCAGGGCGCTGAAATCGCCTTTGCGGCGCCAGGCGTATTCAAGGGCAAGCCGGGTTTTGCCGATGCCGCCCATGCCGGTGATGGCCTCGGGCTGCACGATGGCGGCCGCGCCGTTTTCGGCCAGGTGACCCGCAAGCGCGGCAATGTCCTCGTCGCGGCCCTTGAAGAGCGTCCCGATGGTGCCAAAGGGCAGATTGCCGGGCTGGCGCCGGTGGCCGATCAGCCGCTCCACCTGGCGGGCGAGATCGAGCAGGGTGGCGCGACAGGTTGCCGCGTCCTGGCCGGCGAGCGGCGGCGAAAGCGGCCCGGCGGCCTGGGTCGGAAGGAGATGGGCCAATTCGGGCATGGCTCCGGGGCCAGAGAAGACGCCGTGCACGGGAATCCAGAAGATCCGGAGCCCCTGGGCCTCCGAGGCCCGCAGGCGGGGCAGTTCCTCGTCCATGATGAACTTCGAAGCGAAGAAGTTGGGCGAGATCAGCAGGATGGCCGCGCGCGCCGAGTCCATGCCGGCGTAGATCATCTGCCGCCAGGGGTCGCTGGGCTCAATGCCGCGGTCCATCCAAAGATCGACGAGGCCGTTCCGCACCGCTGGCTGAAACTCGTTGAGCAGAGAGTCGAGCCACTCGGCGTCCTTGTGGCTGTAGCTGACGAAAACGCGGTCCCGCGGCGTTTCACTCATGCGGTTGCCTCGGGAGCATCTTCTCACACTCCCGGGATGCGGCACGCGGCGCCTTGCACGTTCCACAGCCGCCGCCGCCGGCTTCAAAAAAAGCAGATTACGAGTGTGAGCCCGCTCACATATACTGCGCTCCATGCATCAGGGAATTGCGTTGCGCGAATCCGCCCGAAACCACCCGGAAAAGCCCGCCGTCGTCTGCGGCGAGCACATTGTCTCCTATCTCGAACTGAACCGCGCCACCGACGCGCTTGCCTGGTGGCTGCGCAGCCAGGGCCTGCGGACCAGCGACCGCGTGGCCATTCACTGGGCGAACTCCGTGGAGACGGTGATGCTGTTTTACGCCTGCTTCAAGGCGGGATTGATCGCCGTGCCGGTAAACAACCGGCTGAAGTCGCCGGAGATCGCCTACATCCTGGGTCATTCCAAGGCGCGGCTCTGTTTCAGCCAGCCGGAGCTGGCGCCGCTGGCCGAAAGGGTTCTGGACGAGTGCCCGCGGCTGGAGAAGCTCTACACGGAGCTGCCCGACCTGGCCGGCCTGAACCCCGGCCCCAGCCTGGCGGAGGTGCCGCTGCAGGAAGTGGCCGCGGTGCTTTACACCTCGGGGACCACGGCCCGGCCCAAGGGGGTGATGCACACGCACATCTCGCTGACCGGGTCTACCCAGCTGATGATTACGCTGGGCATCGACGAGACCCACACGGTGCTGGCGGTGACGCAGATGATGCACATCGCGGCGTTGGGATGCGTCGTTCTGCCCGGAATCGCCTGCGGCGCCACGGTGGTGCTTATGCCGGCGTTCGACGCCGGCCCGGCCCTGGAAGCCATCGAGAGATGGAAGTGCACCTACATGCTGACCCTGCCCGCCATGCTGCGCTTCATGGTGGAGGAGCAGGGGCATCGCCCGCGGGACGTCAGCTCGATGCGCCTCTGCCTGGCCGGCGGCGACACGGTGCCCGCGGCGCTGCAGCACGCCTTCCGCGCGCGCTTCCCCATCCCGGTGCGGGAGATGTACGGGATGACGGAGACGGTGCCGGTGACCGCCAACCGCCCGGACGCGCCGCGGATTGGCTCCATGGGCCAGGCTCTGGACCTGGTGGAGACGCGCGTGGCCAACGCCGAGGGCGTGGAGCTGGGCGCGGGCGAGCTCGGCGAGCTTCAGGTCTCGAGTCCGGCCAACTGCATCGGCTACTGGGACGACTTCCTGGCCACCGACGCCGCCTTCGTGGACGGCTGGCTGCGCACCGGCGACCTGACGCGCCGCGACGCCGACGGCTACTTCTGGTTTGAGGGCCGCGCCAAGCAGATCATCGTGCGCGGAGGCTCGAATATCTCGCCGCAGGAGGTGGAGGAGGCGCTCTACCACCATCCGGCGGTGCTGGAAACCGGAGTGATCGGCATGCCCGACCCGGTGCACGGGGAAAAAGTGGTGGCCTTCGTGGCCCTGCGCGAAGGGATGAGCGCCACCGAGCCGGAGCTGCGCGAGCTCTGCCGCAGCCGCATCGCCGACTACAAGGTCCCCGAGCACATCGTCTTTCTGCCCGCGCTGCCCAAAGGGTTGACCGGCAAGGTGCAGCGGCGTGAGCTGCGGCAATTCGCGCCGGAGTTCTAGAGGTTCTCCGCGGGATGCCGATGGCTGGGTTTCCGCGGGGCCTCCGCCCCCTCGTGGCGCGCACGCGAGGGGGGCAGGCAGGTTTCCCAGGAGGATCTCCGGAGGGCCGCTACTCGGCCTTCATCTGCTCGCTGAGATAGCTCTCGTAGCCAACCTCCCGGACGAGGTTCAGTTGCCCCTCGATCCAGTCGGCGTGCTCCTCTTCGTCCTTGAGGTTCGCGGCAAACAGATCGGCGGTGCCATTGTCGCCCTCGGCCCGCGCCAGCGCCACAGCCTCGTTGTAGGTGCGGATCGCTCCCAGCTCGGCTTCCAGATCGTGGGCCAACTGCTCCTTCACCGTCTTGCCGATCTTCAACTGCACGGGATAGGCCAGGTTGGGCGCGCCACCAAGAAACAGAATGCGCTCAATCAGCTTTTCCGCGTGCTTCATCTCCACAATCGAGAGCTTCCGGATCGCCTTGAACAGCTTGTCGTACTTCCAGCTCTCACACATCTCGGCATGAATGAAATACTGGCTGAGCGCTGACAGTTCCTCGTGCAGAGCCTTGTTCAACTCGGCAAGCACCTTCTCGTTTCCCTTCATTGTGTAACTCCTCCGGAACAGTATTCGAATTTGGAACCCTCGCATCCTAGCATCGGTTGGGGCCGCCCGATGTCCGGTTCGATACACAACGCAGGGACCAGGGCCGGGACAGGACGGGCGATTCAGGCGTCGCAACCTGGCGCAAATCTCCCACAGAGCCGGAGTTTTGTGGGCTGGATCACAAGAGGGCGCAGGGCCGCGGCGATACACTCCCATGGTTGACACCCGAAAAACGAGTCATGCAAGTGGAGGAAGACATTCGCACCCTCAGCTACTCGCGCGGCCCTGAGCGGCCGCTGCTCGAACTCACCATCGGCGATCTGCTCCATCGCACCGCCGAGCGCTACCCGGAGCGGCTGGGGGTGGCCAGTTGCCACCAGGGCAAGCGGCTGACGTGGGCCGAGCTGAGCGAGCAGGCCGACCGCGTGGCGCGGGGCCTGTGGTCGCTGGGCATCCGCAAGGGCGACCGCGTGGGCATCTGGTCCACCAACTGCATCGAGTGGATCGTGATGCACATGGGCTGCGCGCGGGCCGGCGCGGCGCTGGTCAACGTGAACCCCGCCTACCGCTCGCACGAGTTGCAGTACACGCTGCAGCGCTCGCACATGAAGGCGCTCTTCCTGTGGCACAAGGACAAGCGCGCCGACTACGAGGAGATTCTGGGCCGGGCGCGGCACGGACTCGAACTGGCGCTCGAACACACGGTCTACTTCGACTCGCCGGAGTGGGAGCACTTGCTGGACGCCGAGGGCCGGCTGCCGGACCGCGTGGCGGTGGGCGACATCGCCAACATCCAGTACACCAGCGGGACCACCGGAATGCCCAAGGGCGTGATGCTGACGCATCACAATGTGGTGAACAACGGGCAGTTCCTGGCCCAGGGCTTCCATTACACCGAGCTGGACAAGATCGTGGTGCCGGTACCGCTCTTCCACTGCTTCGGGTGCGTGATCGGCACGATGAGCGCGGTGAACTCGGGAGCGGCCATCGTCCTGCCCAACTGGACCTTCGATCCGCGAGCCACGCTCAAGGCGGTGCACGACGAGCAGGCGACCAGCGTTTACGGCGTGCCAGCCATGTACGTGGCGGAGTTCGCGCTGCCCGACTTTGCCAGCTTCGATCTGACCAGTTTGCGCACCGGCATGATGAGCGGCGCGCCCTGCCCGATTGAATTGATGAAGCGCGTGCTGAACGAGATGCACATCGGCGAGCTGGTGATTGCCTACGGGCAGACCGAGACCTCGCCGGTGGTGACCATGTCCGACGCCGCCGACTCGATCGAGGTGCGCGTGAACACCGTGGGCCGGGCCATGCCGCAGACCGAGATTCAGGTGGCTTCGCCGTTGACCGGGCAGCCGCTGCCGCGCGGCGAGCAGGGCGAGATCTGCGTGCGCGGCTACGCGCTGATGAAGGGCTATGACGGCGACCACGAGGGCACCTCGCAGGTAATCCACGAGGACGGCTGGCTGCACACCGGCGACCTGGGCGTCATGCGCGAGGACGGCTGCCTGCGCATTACCGGACGGTCGCGCGATGTGATTATTCGCGGCGGCGAGAACATCTACCCGCGCGAGGTGGAGGAGTTTCTCTACACGCATCCGAAGGTGGGCGAGGCGCAGGTGGTGGGGCTTCCGCACGAGCGGCTGGGCGAGATTGTCTGCGCGTGGGTGCGGCTGCGGCCGGGCGTGGAGGCGACGGAAGCGGAGATCAAGCAGTGGTGCCAGGGCCAGATTGCGTATTACAAGATTCCCGAGCATGTGCGGTTTGTGGAGGAGTTTCCGGCGACGCTGAGCGGGAAGATCCAGAAGTACAAGATGCGGGAGTTCGAGATCGAGGCGCGGGGGTTGCAGGCGGTGGCGAACGCGGCGACGGCGTAAGGCGATCAGGGCGGGATCTGTCCGCCGTTCACGCTCAGTCGGCGGGTGGCCCCGGTCTCAGGGTTCTATCCCAACCACAATGAGGGTGGCCCCGGTCCCTCGCTTTTGGGGACCGGGGAGACGATGAACCTCGACTAGCGGTTCTCGTTCTCTTTAATTCCGGCTTCTGAAGTTTCCGAGTTCTGGATTTTCGGACCTGGGGGACCACGAATCCGCAGTGCCGCGAATTCAGTCGTTTCAAATACCAAGGATTGACAAACCCTGTTATCCGGCTCAACATCGAAGACAGGAGAACTGTGCCGATGAATGTCTCGCTGACCCCGGAACTGGACAGATTCGTCGCCGGCAAGGTCGCTTCCGGCCGGTACACCTCGGCCAGCGAGGTTGTGCGCGAGGCCCTGCGCCTGCTGGAGGAGCACGACCGGGCGCGCTCGGCGCAGCTTGCCGC
>JBAVMZ010000414.1:0-2149 GCA_049690595.1 Occallatibacter sp.
TCACAGGGGGAAACGGCGTGACCAACGTGACCATGTACGCCTTTCCCAGCAACGGCATGTAGGGACCGCCGAGGGAGGATCCCGCGAACTGCTGCAGCCATCCGGGCTTGGCGCCGGAGGAAGAGAAGCTCTCGATGGGTCCCGAGCCAAACGATCCACGGGCAGTCCAGGCATCAGACGGATCTTCCTCCGCCACCATGACAAGTTGTCCTTGAGATCGCGAGGGGAGTCGGACGCTTGGCGCGCGATCAGTGCGGCGATTGTGGAGACAACAGCGGCGCGGGAAGAGGCGGCAGGACGGCGAGTACCTCTACTACCGGAACGTCGAATCGCTTCGGCAGGCGCCAGAGGCCGAGCTTGGGATCGGCGAAGGATACGAGCCGCACGCCGTCGAGGCGGTCGAGTGCGTCCTCGACGGTGATCTCGAGCGGTTGAATCCTGCGCTCAAGTTCGCGCGTCAGCTTCAGCGCCAGCATGGCGACCAGCGCGTGGCCGCGCGTGCGCTCGGCCTTGCGGAGAAAGATGGGCCGGATTTCGAGCAACGCCGTCTTCATGGTGCGGAAGTCGCGCTCGACCTGCTGCAAATAGCCGTAGCGGTCCCAAAGGCACTGTGCGCTCGCCTTGTCGGCGGGCACGTCACTCACCACCACGTAGCAGCCATCGAACTGCTCGACAGTCGCGCGCTTGGCGGCGTCGATCGCGAAGCTCACCTTTCGCCCGTCGAGGCGCGCCGAAACAAATGAATCGAGCTTGTAGGTTCGGAGCCATCGCTCGGCTTGGGCGAGCGAAACAGCCGGGTCGGCGCGGGGATGATCCGCCAGGTATTTGTCTCTACGCTCCGCCTTCGCACGAACGCGCTCCAACTGGCTTTCGCGGCGGCTGCGGTGGCGATCCGTGGTCGCGGGGTTGCGGCGGAGAATGTAGCGCGTCCCCTCGGTCGCGACCTCGCAAACCTCCTCGGAGAAGAGGTCGAGTTGCAGCGTGCCCTCGCGGAGCAATCGGCGGATCTGCGGGTCGGTGAGAGCGGTGACGTAGCGGAAGCCGCGATCGGCGAGCAGCGCCTTGCCCTTGGCCTTGAGCATCCCGCGATCGCCGACAAAGACGATTTCATGAGCACCGAATTGCTCGGCCAGCTTACGGATGGGATCTGCGACCGTCGTCGGGTCGGCGGTATTCCCCTCGTAGACCTGGATGCTGACCGGCTCGCCCTCGGCGTCGGTGAGAAGGCCCGCCACGAGCTGCTTCTTGTAGCGCTTGCCGTCGCGGTTGTAGCCGGGAGCTGCCAGTTCGTTTCTTTGACCCTCGAAATACGACGAGGTGACGTCGTAGAGAAAGATCGCGCCGTCCGGCTTCGATGGCGCAAGCGCGCACTCGATGCGGGTTTGCTGCTTTGCGAGCCAATCGAGCGCCGCGTACAGATCGTCCTCGTCGAAGCGCTTCAAGCCCAGAGCGGCCGCGACCGCCTGCGTATTCGCCCAGCGGACCGCAGAGAGCCGGGAGCCGTGGTGAAGCACCCGGGCAAGGATGAGAAAGAGAGCAAGCCGCCCTTCTCGAGAGCCACCCAGCGCACGCTCGAGACCAAGCTGCTTCGCCAGGCTCGAAAGCGCGGCAAGCGGGCCAAATGCGGGGCCGACGACGACCTCAGGATTCTCACCGAGGCCATCGACGGCCTCGCCCCGCCTCTCGGCCTGGCAGTAGCGCTCCACGAGCGCCACGAGTGCGTCCGGCAGATTGGAGAGATTCGCGAGGGTGCGATGCACGACCTTGGTGGTCCGCGGCGCGTCCCTCGGCGGACGCCCGGGCCCACGGGCCACGGGGACCCGCTCGCCCTGCACCAGCAGCACGGACGAGTACTTCTTCTTCCCTCGACGGCTCGAATTGCGCTTGAGGAACACAACGACATTGAACGCTAGGCGCCTCGAAGTTGTCAAGACTTTTCAGACGACTTTAGAGACAACACTGCCGGGCCCAATTTCTCCTCTGGAGAGCCAGCGAAAATTCACGCAAGCGGAGGAAGATCCGTCAGAAGGGCATGTCGTCGTCGGAGTTCGGCGTCGCGTTGCGTTCCTGAGCGTCGCGGTCATCGAGGAAGCGCTGGTAACGAGCAGTCGCTCGGCGCAGGCGTGTGGCCTGGGCGAGGAGTCTGTGG
>JBAVMZ010000415.1:0-2925 GCA_049690595.1 Occallatibacter sp.
GATGCGCCGCCTCCAGGCCAGCCTCCGCGACGAGGCCGCCCGCCCGCGCAGCCCGCTCCACTGGGCCGAAGCAGTCCCGCGCCTGCTTCGCGAGGCCGCCTTCGCGCAGGCGCGCACCCTGGAGAGCGCCGAGTTTCAGGCCCTGGAGAGCCTCCAGCGCGCCGCAGAGAGCTGCGGCTCGCTCGGCTTCGACGGCCGCCGCTTTGCCTGGCCCGAGTTCCTCGCTCAGTTCGAGCAGGCCGCCGCGGAGAGCCTCTTCGCCCCCGAGTCGCTGGGCGCGCCGATTCTGATTGCAGGCCCGGCGGAGGCAGCCGGCCTCGCTGCCGACTTCGTCTGGTTTCTCGGCGCCACCGAGGATGAATGGCCAGCCCCCGGCCACGCCCATCCGCTGCTCCCGCTCTCCGTCCAGCGCCAGGCGTCGATGCCCCACGCCAGCGCGCAACTCGATTGGGAGCTGGCCTCGGCCGTCACCTGCCGCATCCTTCGCTCCGCGCAGCAGGTCCACTTCAGCTACGCGCGGCAGGGCGAGGAGGGCCAGCGACGCCCCAGCCGCATCGTTACAGGGCTGGCCGGTCAGCCGCTGCCACTGCCCGCGGAACTCGCGCCGCCGGCCCCCTCCGCGCCGCTGACCGAGTCGATAGAAGACTCGAGCCGGATTCCCTTCCCCGGCGGCGCGGTCTCCGGCGGCGCCAGCGTCCTGACCGCGCAGTCCAACTGCCCCTTCAAGGCCTTTGCCGTCGAGCGGCTGGGCGCCTCCGGCTGGGAGGCGGCGCAGACCGGCCTGACTGCCCAGCAGCGCGGCAGTCTCGTACACAGGGTTCTCGAATCCATCTGGGGCGGCCCGCCCGCCGGCATCCGCACCAGCGACGAACTGGCGAAGAAGGTCGCTTCGGGCCTGGAGGAGTTCGTCGCCGGCCACGTCCGCCGCGCCATGGGCGCAAGCTTCCTGGCGGCAACCCGCGAACTGATGCCCGCCCGCTACCTCGAACTCGAAGCCCAGCGGCTTACCGGCCTGATCGCGGAGTGGCTGCGGCTTGAAGCCGGGCGCCAGCCCTTCGATGTCTCAGAGGCCGAAAAGAAGCGCACGGTCTCCGTGGAAGGACTCACGCTCACCGTGCGCCCCGACCGGCTGGACCGGCTTAATGACGGCTCCGTGCTCGTCGTCGACTACAAGACCGGCGACGCAAAGCCCAAGGTCTGGGAGCTGCCCCGGCCGGAGGATGTTCAACTGCCACTTTACGCAACCCTCGCCCTGGACCGCGTGGAGGAGCCGGTAGGCGGGCTGGTCTTCGCCAAGGTGCGCCCCGGCGAGATGGGGTTCGCCGGCAGGCTCTTCGATGCCACCGGGACGCTCGACTCCGCGCTCGGAGCCCGCACGGCGCTGGCGAAGAACGCGCTGGAGCTCGAAGACCTCGAAGACTGGCGCGGGGCGATTGAGCAACTGGCGCGCGAGTTCCTCGCCGGCAAGGCAACGGTCGATCCGCGGGACTACCCGACGACGTGCCGGAACTGCGGCCTCGAAGCCCTCTGCCGCGTCCGCGAGCAGGAGCGCCTGGACGAAGAAGACGAACCGGAAGCCGAGGAGGGCGAGGATGCCTGAGCGCGCTCAGAGACCCCAGCCGCCCGACCAGGCCGAGCGCCGCCGCGCTCTCGACCCCGCGCGCTCCGTGCTGGTTCAGGCGCCGGCCGGCTCCGGCAAGACCGACCTGCTCACCCGCCGCTTCCTGCGCCTGCTGGCCCGCGTCGACGACCCCGGCCAGATCCTCGCCATCACCTTCACCAAGGCCGCCGCGGCCGAGATGCGCCACCGCATTCTGGGCGAGCTGGAGAAGGCCGCGGCTCATCCAGACGCAGAAGCCGCTCCTGGCGCCGCCGGCGAGGTGGACGAGCTCTCCATGGAGGCTCTGGCCGCCGCCGCGCTCGCCCGCTCGGAGGCCCTCGGCTGGCGGCTGGTCGACCTGCCGGCGCAGTTGCGCATCACCACCATCGACGCCTTCTGCCGCGAACTGGCCGTCGAGCAGCCGATGCTCACGGGCCTGGGCGGCGGCCTCGATATCGCCGACCCGGCCGACGAGCTTTACCGTCGCGCCGCCCGCGCCGCGCTCTCCCGCATTGGCTCCGCGCAAGACCCGGCGCTCAGCCAGGCCATCGAAGAGCTGCTGCTCTGGCGCGACAACAACTGGCAGGACCTGGAACAGCAACTGGTCGAGATGCTGGCCAGCCGCGACCGCTGGATGCAGGAGTTCGTCTTCGACCGCGAGATCGACTGGGACGGCCTGCGCGCCCGGCTGGAGCGGCCCTTCGCCACGGCCGTCCGCGCCGGGCTCACCACATTGAGCGCGCTGCTCGACCAGGAGCCCGGAGCGCGCGACGAGGCGCTGGCGCTGGCCCGCTTCGCTTGCAACCAGCCCAACGGCGAACAGCACCGCGCGCTGGCCGAGCTGGTCGAAATCCCCTCCGCGCCCTTCGTCGGCGAGGACGAGCTCGAAGACGCCCGCCAGGCCTTTGAAGTCCTGGCCGGCCTGCTTCTTACCAAGAACGGCGGCTTCCGCCAGCGCATCGACAAGAACCACGGCTTCCCTGCCGAGCGCAAGCAGGAAAAGGCGCGGCTGACCAACCTCATCGGTTCTCTTTCTGCGGTTGACGGCCTGGAAGCGGCGCTCATCGCCCTGCGCGACCTGCCGCCGGCGCGCTACACCGAGGACGACTGGCGCATCGTCCGCGCCTGCTTCACCCTGCTGCGCCACGCCGCCGGCCAGCTCCGCACGGTCTTCGCCGAGGCTGGCGCGGTGGACTACGCCGAGATCGCGCAGATCGCCCTGCGCGTCCTCCGCGGCGAGGACGGCCTGGCCACCGACGCAGCGCTGCGCATCGGCGACGAGATCCGCCACATCCTCGTCGACGAGTTCCAGGACACCAGCCGCC
>JBAVMZ010000416.1:0-6417 GCA_049690595.1 Occallatibacter sp.
GCGTTCCACTGCTTGGCGCGCTGCTCGCGCACCTTGTAGACATCGGTCCGTGCCTGGCGCAGCCGCTCGGCATACTCGCCGGCGCGCGCTTCGGCGCGGGCAATGGCCTTACCGGCTTCTTCGACGGCGCCTTCGGTGCGCGCCCGGCGCTCCTTCAGCGTCGCCGTCAGCGGCTGCTGGATCAGGAACTGGTAGGCAAGCACCAGCACGATGAACAACAGCATCGTGGGCACGGCGCCCAGAAAAAGGCCACCCAACTGCTCGCCGATGCTGGGCTGGCTGCCCGCCGGCTCGGCGAACGCAAAGGCGCCCGTCAAGATGCTTCCGATTTGTGGGATTATCACCTGCATGCTCGTTCGGTTTGCTCGGCGGTCAAGATCCCGTTTTAAGCGGGTAGAACACTTTTTTGTATCAGGGGCTAGGCCCCAAGTCAACGCGCTTTGGCCGCTTTCGCCCGCCTCGTGTGACTGCGGTCACGAGAATCGAAAATACTTCGAAAATAGGCCTTGCTTTCCACCCGAATCGGCCTATGCTGAGAGTACCACCTAGACCCGGTTCAGGGTCCAGCGGGCAGCCGGCTCTTGGAAGTCTTTCCACTCTGAGAGCTGGTAGCCCGCTTCTTGCTTTTCAGGGACATTTTTTCGGCGCGCCGGAAGTGGCGCATTTTCGTGGGGCGTGTTTCGGCAAAGGGGCAGCGAGCCGGATGCGCCTGCCCGGTATAGAATCACCGACGAACACTCTGCAGCGGCTTCTGGTGACGTGGGAACCCATCGGCCGTCCCACCGCCGCTCCGGGGACGCGACCTGACCACCAGGACCACTTCGGAAAGGGGGGTAAGATGCCCTTTAAGTGCCGGCTTGGGCTCCACGCTTGGGATGGCTGCAAGTGCCCCAGATGCGGCAACATCCGTGACGAAGACCATGATTGGGGAAAGGACTGCGAGGAGTGCTCCAAGTGTGGGGGCACTCGGAGCGGCGGGCACGATTGGAGCAAGAACTGTGAGAGGTGCGGTTCTTGTGGCCGGGCCAGGGCCAGCGCGCACTCCTGGGATTCGAAGAATCTGGCCTGCGCGCGCTGCGGCGCAAACGCACATGTGCCGGCCTTGGGGGACCGCGCACCCGGGGTGCGCAGGCATGCCGTCGAATCGTGCCTGAAACTCGGCGAAACGGCGATCCCGGTTCTGATTGAAGCCCTGACGGACAAAAGCAACGACAGCCGGTTCGGGGTAATGTCTGCCTTGGGGCGGATGGGGGACAAGGCGGTCGAGCCACTGATCCGCGCGCTGCGCGATTCGGGACGGCGGGGTCTGGCCGCGCAGTTGTTGGGCAGATTGGGAGATCCCCGTGCCGCCGAGCCACTGGTGCAGGCAACCTCCAGCTTGTTGAGCCAGTCGGAGTTCGCGGAGGATGCGACGGTCGCCTTGGCCGAAATCGGGTGTCTCGATCTGGTGCTTCGGTCTTTCGACAAAAGCAACGACAGCAAGACGGAACACTTGGTCAAGGCACTCCGCAGGTGGGGGGACCCCCGTGCGGCGGATGCCATCGTCAAGCGCCTGGAAGGCGGCCCCAGCGTGGGGCTTTTAATGCAGGGGAGCAGGGCTCTTGCCGAGTTCCGCGATGCCCGTGCCGGGGTCTTTGTGGATCGTCTGCTATCGAAGACGAATTACGCGGTGCTGGAGTTCGCTGCCAGCACGCTCGCGTTGCTCGAGGGCGCCGACGCGGTTGAACGGCTGATCGGGCTCCTGCATTATTGCGTTCAGGTTCAGACCATCGGTTCGTTTGGCATTCTGTCCGGTGCGGGCCCGTCGGACTCACTCTACCTTGGAGCCTGTGTGGTGGCCGCGGAGTTCCTGGGGCGTCAACCGGACCCGCGTGCAGTGCAAGAGCTTATCGGCTTGCTTGAATGTCCTTGGCAAATGGGCCGCGGCAGAGAGCTTGCAACTGAGTTTGCGGCCCGGGCCCTGGGCAACATCGGCAGCCCTGAAGCGGCCGAGCGATTGTTCAAGATAGCAAGCTCATCCGGGTGGTATTCCCGTAAAGCTCGCCTGTCGGCAGCGATGGCCCTGGACGGGTGTGGAGATCCGCGCGGCAGGGAACTCCTCCTGGCCGATGCGTCGAAAGACTGGCAGGCGGCAGCGGCGTTGGTGGAGTTGGGCGATGCGAGGGGGAAAGAGCTGCTAGAGAGCTTTACCGAGGACAAAAGCCCGGAATTGGGGTTGATGCTCGCGTCTCTTGGAAACAGGCGCGGTTTCGAAACGCTGCTGACGGAATTCCAATCAGAGGCCAAGGGGCGGGAACCTTGGTCCGTGCACTGGGTAACTGAGGCCGCGCGAATTCTCGCCTCCTCCCGCGAGGATCGAGCTGTGACTGTGCTGATTGAGGCGCTGCTGGCCTGTTCGCGAGAGGTGCGGCCGGCGATCCTGACTGCCCTTGGGCAAAGCGGCGACCCCCGTGTGTTGCCCCCCCTGCTTGCCGAGATTGAAAGCAGCGATCCGGAGCTTCGCTCCTGTGCCGCCCTTGCATTGGGCTCCCTGGGTGAGCCGGCGGTTTTGGATGCGCTGTTCTGGGCGCTCGACGATGTCGACGGCAGGGTCCGGGCAGCGGCTGCAACGAGCCTGGCACGGACCGGTGAAGCCGCTGCCCTCGCGCCCTTGGTGCGGCTCCTCTCAGAAAAGAACCGGCTTGTGCGGCTTGCGGCAACAGAGGCTTTGGGTGCGCTGGGATTTGCAGCGGCAGTTTCACCGCTGGAAGAGCAGACAAGAGACGCCGACCCGGCTATTCGGCTTTGCGCCACGGTCGCCCTTGCCAAGCTCTCTCGGCCCGCGTAAGTCTGCTGTACGCAGGGTATGAAGGGGTCCGGAAGGCCAGGCGGATTCGCCGAGCCCGGTCAGCAAATGGGAGGGCGGGGCGGAGCGCCCCCGGGGAGCCTCGCTCAAACTGCTCTGGCTGGTGGATAAAGAAGGGCCTGGAGATCGTGGTCTCATGGCGACTCCCAGGTCTCAAACGCGAGACCCTGGGGCCCCTCGCCAACCTTGGACAGGATAGACCACGCTCCAAGGTGTGGCCGTTCCCGTTGGTGCGCCCGGCAGGGCGCTCAGATCAGCTCGGTCCGCCCGGAGGCTCCCAGCTCCTTGACGATCTTGCCCACGTCCTGCGAGTGATTGCGGTTGACGATCAGCAGCGCGTCCTCGGTGTCGACGACGACCAGGTTCTCGACGCCCACCAGAGCCACGAACTTGCGCGGGCTGTAGGCGTAGTTGTTGGCGGCGTCCAGCGCGATGTGGCCGTCGGTCTCGGCCACGTTGCCGTCGCCGTCGCCCCGCAGCCGCGTCTCGATCTGGTACTCGTAGAGCGAGGCCCAGCTGCCCAGGTCGTTCCAACTGAACTCGGCGGGGATGCAGTAGAGCTGCGAGGTGTGCTCACCCTTGGCCGACCGCGGCTCCAGCACGGCGTAGTCCACGCTGATGTTCTCGCACTTGGGATAGACGGAGTGGAAGACCTCTTCGAATTCCGCCGTGCCGTAGGCGGCTGCAATCGTCTCCAGCAGCGGCGCCGTCTCCGGCAGGTGCTCGCGCACGGCGTTGGCCAGCGTCCGCGCCGACCAGAGAAACATGCCCGAGTTCCAGTAGTAGTTTCCGGCGGCGACGAACTCCTCGGCCCTGTTCTGGTTGGGCTTCTCGGTGAAGCGGCGCACGTGCAGCGCGGTCTCTTCGCGGGTCAGGTCGCCGGTCTCGATGTAGCCGTAGCCGGTCTCGGGGCGCGTGGGCTCAATGCCCAGCACCACGATGTTGGCGCCCGCCCCAGCCACCTTGATGCCCTTCTGCAGAGCCTTGAGGAAGCGCGGCTCGTCGCCGATCACGTGGTCGGAGGGAAAGACGCCGAGCACCGCCTCGGGATTCTGGCGCTCGATGAGGAAGGCCGCCAGCCCGCAGGCCGGCGCCGTGTTGCGCGCCACCGGCTCCTGGACAATCTGCTCCTCCGGGACGCCCTTGAGCTGGTCGGCGATCTCGCTGGCCAGGTATTCGTTGGTGATGACCCAGATCTTGTCCGCGTGGGCCAGCGGCTTGAGCCGCTCCACCGTCTGCTGGATCATCGAGCGTTCGCCGTCTAGAGCGAGAACCTGCTTGGCGCGGGCGCGGCGCGAGCGCGGCCAGAACCGGGTGCCACTGCCGCCGGCGAGAATGACGGGGCGAAAATCGATATTGTTCGGCATCGAAGACACATCCTACTCGACGCGCACCACGTTTGCACAGTCACCGCAAGCACTTTTTAGTACCGTGGCGCAGCCGCACCGCAAACAGGCCTCGACAGCGAGCCCCCGCATCCCACATGGCAGCACGAAGCGCCCCGTTCGAGACCGCCGGTTGCGGCCAGGCTCGAAACGGAGCGCTCTGCAAATGCGTCCTGGCTGGGTCGGGCACGCCGCGAGGGGCCTCACCCCAGTTGCCCGAGAAACTCCTTCATCCGCCGCACCCCCTCGTCGATGTTCGCCTTGGTCACGGGGTAGCTGAGGCGGATGTGCTCGGCGGTCCCGAACGCCTCGCCGGGCACGGTCACCACATGCGCCTCGTGCAGTAGCCGCGTGGCCAGTTCCGTCGCCGTCTTCACCCCGCCCTTGCCCAGGAAGCCGGAGATGTTCGGGTAGAGGTAAAAGGCGCCTTCGGGCTTGGTGCAGCTCAGCCCCGGGATCTCGGCCAGCTTCGCCAGCATGTAGTCGCGCAGCTCGATGAACTCGGCGCGGAACTCCTGCACGCACTCCTGCGAGCTGGAAAGCGCCGCGATGGCCGCCTTCTGCACAAAGCTCGTGGCGTTCGAAGTCGATTGCGACTGCAGCTTCGACAGGTTGGCCGTCACCGCCTTCGAGGCCAGCGCGTAGCCGGCCCGCCAGCCCGTCATCGAGTACGTCTTCGACAGCGACCCCAGCACCACCAGGTGCTCCTTGGCCCAGGTAAACGAGCCGCCGCTCACCGGCTTGCCCGCATAGTTGAGGTATACGTAACACTCGTCCAAAAGTAAAAAAATACCCTTCTCGTGCGCCAGGCGGACGATCCGCTCCAGGTCCTCGGCCGAGACCACCGACCCCGCCGGGTTCGAGGGCGAGTTCAGAATGATCGCCTTGGTCCGCGGCGTAATCGCCTTCTCGATCGCGTCGGCCGTGATGCGGAAGTTCTCCGCCTCCTGGGTCTCCAAAAAGACCACCGTGCCGCCGGCGTACTGGATGATGTCCTTGAAGCTGACCCAATACGGAACCGGCAGGATCACCTCGTCGCCGTGGTCAACGAGAATCTGAAGGGTGTTGAAGAGCGCCAGCTTGCCGCCGGTGGTGAAGATCGCCTCGTCCAGCCCGTAATCGGAGCCGAAGTCCGTGGCGTGCCGGTCGACGATCGCCTTGCGCACGTCGGGAATCCCCGGCACCACCGTGTAGCGCGTGAAGTTGGCCTCAATGGCCGCGATCCCCGCGTCCTTGATATGCCGCGGCGTGGGGAAGTGCGGCTCGCCGGCGCCGAAATCCACCAGGTTGGCGCCCCCGGCCCGCAGCTTGGCGGCCTCCGCAGCCACGGCCATCGTGGCAGAGACCTCGATCCGGCCAATTCGGTCGGCAAAGACTTTCGCTTGGGTTGTGGCTGTCATGACTGCCCTATTTTTGCAGATTCCCAGGCCAATGGGAATGGAAACGACGCGGAACGGCCTTGGCCGTGGAATCCGCGGCTCCGTTCACGCCGCGTCGTCCAGGCTCACCCGCACCTTGCGCCCCAGTGCCGCGGCAATGTTGACCAGCGCGTCGATCGAGAAGCGGGAGATGCGTCCGCGCAGCAGGTCGTTGATGCGCGGCACCCGCCCCGGAGGGGCGGCGCGAGAATGGCCCAGGACGGAAGTCCTGGGAAAGCCGCGGAAAAGAAGACCTCAAGCCCCGTAGGAGCATCCGAGCCGGGCGCACAGAATCCAAAGGAGTTAACCTGCGTTTCCGAAGGTGCCTGCTGCCCACCCAAGTGGATGAAAACGGCTGCCCGGCATCCGCCCCGGAGGGGCGGCGCGAGAATAGCCCAGGACGGAAGTCCTGAGAAAGCCGCGGAAAAGAAGACCTCAAGCCTCGTAGGGGCGTCCGATTCCGGCGCACAGATGCCAAAGGAGTTAACCTGCGTTTTCTCGCCGCGCCGCAAACTGGCGAAGGAAGCGCGGCGGGCCTCAGCCCCTGCACGCGGCGTCTACCGGTGATCGGCGACTCGGGCCTGCGGACGTCCGCCAGGGCTAAAGCCCCTAAATTCTCTTGCTTCCGTGGCGGCACGACTCAAGTCGTGCCCCGTTACAAGACCGATCATGGAAAGCGATCTGGGAGATAACGATGCGTTTGCCCTGCCCGGAACCCGCCTCCCGCGCCAGCACCCCACCCCCGCACCCCGGCCACCCCCCAGCCGCC
>JBAVMZ010000417.1:0-14052 GCA_049690595.1 Occallatibacter sp.
GGCCCGGCAGCGCCGCTGGGCGCGCTGCGATGGATGCTCTTCACCGTGACGTTGTGGTTGCCGTCCGGCTGGAGCGCGCCGCGCGGAGTGGCGCTCGATCCCGCGCCGTGCATCGAATAGAGGACGCCGCCGCCTGCGCAGGGGTTGGGATTTTGAGCCGTTTTGCTTTTCAGATGCGCCATCGGACCCTTCCGGGTATATTAGTCCCATGACGCAGACGGCCGAGCGCGACCGCTACCTCTTTTGTGCACTGGAGAGCAGTGCGCAGAATCGCGCCAAGCTGCGCGAGGTCAGCTACGGTTTTGAGGCCCAGGAGGGAGTGCTGTTGACCTCCCTGGACCTGGCTGTCAACTGGATCCGCAAGAACTCGCTCTGGCCGGTGACCTTCGGCCTGGCCTGCTGCGCCATCGAGATGATGTCCACCGGCGCCTCGCGCTACGATATTGCGCGCTTTGGCGCAGAGGTCTTCCGTCCATCGCCGCGCCAGGCGGACGTGATGATCGTCGCGGGGCGCGTCTCGCAGAAGATGGTCCCTGTCATTCGCCGGCTTTACGACCAGATGCCCGAGCCCAAGTGGGTGATTTCGATGGGCGCCTGCGCCACCTCCGGCGGCGTGTTCAACAACTACGCAGTAGTCCAGGGTGTAAACCAGGTGATTCCTGTCGATGTATACGTTCCCGGGTGTCCCCCGCGGCCGGAGCAACTTTTGTACGCGTTCACGCTTCTACAAGAGAAGATCCAGCACGAGCCGCGCAGCCTGGTGAAAACGCTGAATCTTGAATAGGGAAGCACTCTGCCTGGACGTGTTTGGTTTGGTCGGTCCTTTCGGTTACTGAAGTAATTTGCTCCGCCCGTGATTTACTGGTGGCCCCGGAGCCAAGTAGTTGGAAAAAAGGTACTCCGGGTCGGTAGGGCTATGGTAGGGTTAATAATGCTGCAGGGCGGTTCATGTTCTTGCAAACGTGTGGGAACAGGGCCAGTCCGAGCGGCGGTGTCTGCTCGAAAGCAGCCTTTTCAATGTCATCCAGATTGATTGCGGAGGAAAAGCGCATGTTCTCTCGTGTTTCAAAGTCAGTCGGCCGTTTGCTTGCCCTAGGCATTGTGGCTCTCGTGCCGGTGGCTCTCAGCGCACAGGATTCGGCAGCCCCAACTGCGAAATCGGCAACCGGCGATTCCGCTTCACGGTGGGATATCTTCGCGGGCTACAGCTACCTGGACCCGCACGGTACCGTGACCGGCACCAACGAGCTCGGCCAGCAGCACCCGGTAGACCCCAAGTCAGAGAAGTACGGCATGGTCGTCGATTTGGCCCGCTTCTTCAACAAGAATGTTGGCTGGCAGGTGGATGCGGGTTTCCACGACCGTTTCTACGATGACACCACGGGCTACGGCGAAGGCGGCGATAGCAACACCGGGTTGGTGACCGTTCAGACGGGTCCCATCTACCGCTGGCCCGGCGACGTGACCCCCTGGATTCACTTCCTCGCCGGCGGGGTGAGTTTCGAGGGACCGTACCACCAGGGCTACACTCCCGGCGTCACCTTCACGATCGGCGGCGGCGCGGATTACCAGACCCCATGGTTCAATCGCCATCTGGCCCTGCGGCTCTTCGAGGCCGATTACGAGTACATTCACGTCGATCACGGCCTGCCCCACTCGGTTACCAGTTACAACTATCAGGAAGGCGGCCGTGCTAGTTTGAACGGCGTGCGCCTGGCCGTGGGCTTCGTCTATCACATCGGCAGCATCGCACCGCCCCCGCCGATCACCCTGGTCTGCTCGGGCGCTCCTACCAGCCCCATCTTCCCGGGCGACCCGGTCTCGGTCTCTGCCACTGCCGGAAGCCTCGACCCGAAGATGCATGTCATCTACACCTGGTCCGGCACCGGGGTGACCGGCACTGGCACCACGGCTACGGTGGCCACCGCGGGTCTGGCTCCTGGTACCTACTCGGTGAAGGCCTCCGTCAAGGAAGGCAAACCGGGCAAGGAAGGCCTGCTGCCTCGTGAAAACGCGGAGTGCTCGGCCAGCTTCACGGTCCGCGACTACGATCCGCCGACGATCGCCTGCACGGCGAGCCCGTCGACGATCAAGCCCGGCGACTCGGCAACCGTCTCGGCGACGGCCATGAGCCCGCAGAACCGTCCTCTGACCATCAGCTACTCGGCCACCAGCGGCACGGTGACCGGCTCCGGCGCCACGGCGACCTACTCCTCCCTTGGTGCGCCGACCGGTGTTGTGGGCATTAACTGCAACGTCGTCGACGACAAGGGCAAGAGCGCGAGCGCCAACACCAGCGTGACCATCGTGGCTCCGTATGTTGCACCGGTCCCGAAGACCTCCAGCCTGTGCTCGATCAGCTTCACCAACGATCCCAAGCGGCCCAACCGCGTGGACAACGAAGCCAAGGCCTGCCTCGACGAAGTGGCCCTGAGCCTGCAGCGTCAGTCCGACGCCAAGGCCGTGGTCGTCGGCGAGTCGACGGACAAGGAAAAGGCCGCCACCGCGAAGCAAGAGAAGGCAGCCAAGAAGAACAAGCACGCGAAGGTTCTCGACTCGGCGGCTCAGCGCGCTGTTAACACCAAGGCTTACCTGGTGACCGAGAAGGGCATCGACGCCTCTCGCATCAGCGTGGCGACCAACGGTACGGACGGCCAGAAGGTCGAGGAATACCTGGTTCCCTCGGGCGCCAGCTTCTCGGCTGACGTGGCTGGAACCACACCGGTGGATGAGTCAATGGTCAAGCCTGAGGTCCGCAAGGTGCTCCCGACGCGCGCTGCACCCAAGGCCAAGGCTGCGCCCAAGGCCAAGCATGTCGTCAAGGCTCCGACCAGCGAAAAGCCGGTCAAGCCTCCGGTGACCAACACCAAGAAGAAGGCCGTCAAGAAGTAGAAGGGGCAAGCAGGACTCTACCTGCTGCATGGTTTCACCTTCGGTCCGGGCCCCCACAGGAGCCCGGACCAGGAGGAGAGGTTCCTCTTGCGATCATTGAGGTTGGTTGCCTTCGCAGCCAACCTCTTCCCTTTTCCCACCTGATTCCTATTCGATCCATGTCCAAGCTTGGTCCAGGAGCGGCGCTCACATGATTCGTGTACGAGTTTTCCGTGGTTCTCACCGACGCACCGGCCTCTGCTTCCTTGCTGGTCTCGCCACGCTCCTGCTGGCGGGGATTCCCGGCTGGGCGCAGGCTTATTGGAGCGCTGTTGGCCCGGCGGGAGGAGACGCGCGCGCCTTCGCCGCGGTTCCGGGCAACCCCTCCCATCTCTACCTGGGGACCACCGACAGTTGGCTCTACGAGTCGATCGATGCGGGCGTCAGTTGGCGGCGCCTGGCCAAGCTCGATCCTTCCGACGATCTCGTCCTCGACCACATCGTCGTCGATCCCACGAATCACTCGACCATCTACATAGCCGCCTGGCGTCTGGATGCGACCGGCGGCGGCCTCTGGATCAGCCGCGACGCCGGCCGCAACTGGACTGCGGTGGAGGCGCTCCGCGGTCAGTCGATTCGCACCTTCGCCATGGCGCCTTCCAATCCGCACCTGCTCTTTACCGGCTCGCTCGAGGGCGTCTTCCGCTCCTCGGATTCGGGCGCTCACTGGACGCTGATCAGCCCGGCCGGAAGCCGCGAGATCCACGAGGTCGAATCGCTTGCCATCGATCCGACGGACCCGAATATCGTCTACGCCGGCACTTGGCACCTGCCGTGGAAGACCACCGACGGCGGCCAGAACTGGAAGAACGTCAAGCAGGGCCTTATCGACGACTCGGACGTCTTCTCGATCGTTGTGGACCCGGTGGAGCCCTCAACCGTCTTCCTCAGCGCGTGCAGCGGCATCTACAAGAGCGAGAGTGCAGCCGAGCTCTTCCACAAGATCCAGGGCATTCCCTCGACGGCTCGCCGCACCCGCGTCCTCAAACAGGATCCCGCCAACCACCTGACCGTCTACGCGGGCACCACCGAAGGGCTCTACAAGACGGTCGACGGCGGCAAGACCTTCCAGCCGATGACCGATCCGGATGTCATTGTCAACGACGTCTTTGTCGACCCCTCGGACCCGCAGCACGTTCTGCTGGCCACAGACCGCGGCGGAGTCCTAGTGAGCCACGACGGCGCGGTCAACTTCACGCCAGCCAACCGCGGCTTCTCCGAGCGCAAGGTCGAGGCGCTGGTCGTCGACCGCGCCAATCCCGCGCGGCTCTATGCCGGCGTCGTCAACGACAAGAGCCTCGGCGGCGTCTTTGTCTCGGCCGATGCGGGCCAGAGCTGGGAGCAGATTGAGGACGGCCTGGACGAGCGCGATGTCTATGCGCTTGGTCAGTCTCCCGACGGTGTCCTGATGGCCGGAACCAATCACGGCCTCTTCGTACTCGGCCCTCCCACAAAGGACGCGCCGGCCGGCTACTGGCTGCCACGCAATACGATGCAGAATTCGCTGATCCGCAAGACGACGGTTCTCAAGAAGGGCAAGAAGGTGCAGGTCGATACGGTCGTCAAGGGCAAGCCGAGCATCCTCGATGGCCGCGTCTACGCGTTGGATATCTCGGGGGACGCGTGGCTGGCCTCGACCAGCGCCGGTCTGCTGACCTCGAGCGACAAGGGCGCCACCTGGCAGGGCGGCCTGGTGGCCGGATCAGGCGAGTACATCACCGTGGCCGCACACGGTGCGCAGATGGCTGGCGCGCGGCTGGACGCCATGGTTGTCTCTTCCGATGCGGGCCAGACCTGGACGCCCGTTGCCATCCCGAACCAGATCACGCGCGTCCATCGCCTCGCCTTCTCCGCGGACGGCACGCTTTGGCTGGCCACGCGCGAAGGCGTCTTCTTCACGCACGACCTGGCAAAGAGCTGGCTCTCCCTGGAGAGGATGCCCTTCCGCGACGTCAGCGATCTCTACTACGATGCCGCGACCAACCGCGTCCTGACCAGTTCGCGCCAAAGCGACTGGGTGTACGCAATCGACCCCGCCTCGCTCACCTGGAAGTGGTGGCAGACCGGCTACCGGCTCTTCCTCATCCGCGCCGTGCAGGGACGCCTGGTGGCCGCGTCGATCTACGATGGCGTGCTGGTGGAGCCGCCGCCCGCTACCGCCTCCGCCGGGCAGCGCTGACCGTTTCCGCTGAGTCTTTCGGCCTGCTTTCTGTATCATCTGGATATGCAGGCCGAGACTCACGCTTCCCCAGCCGCCGCCTTTCGCACCTACGATCCACGTCTTGAGCCCATCGCCGCCCGGGTACTGGCCGGCGAGCGCCTCGGCTACGACGAAGGAATCCTCCTCTACGGTTCGCCCGACGTGCTGGCCGTGGGCTGGCTGGCGAATTACGTGCGCGAGCGCCTGCACGGCGACGTGACCTACTTCAACGTCAATCGCCACATCAATCCCACCAACGTCTGCGTGGCCAATTGCCGCCTCTGCGCCTTCGGCCGCAAGAAGGGCGACGCGGCCGGCTATACCATGGCGCTCGAAGAGGCATGGACCGCGGCCGCTTCAGGCTATTCGGAAGCGGTGACCGAGTTCCACATCGTCGGTGGCCTGCACCCCGACCTGCCGCTCGAGTACTTCCTCGACCTGGTCCGCGGTCTGAAGGAGCGGTTCCCCAAGGTCCACATCAAGGCCTTCACCATGGTTGAGGTGGCATACCTGGCCCGCCGCGCCAAGCTCCCCATCGAAGAGACCCTCCGCCGCATGCGCGAGGCCGGCGTGGATTCGATGCCCGGCGGCGGCGCGGAAATCTTCTCCGCCCGCGTGCGCTCCATCATCTGCGACCACAAGATCGACGGCGAGGAGTGGCTCCAGACTGCGCGCCTGGCCCACAAGATGGGCTTCAGGTCCAACGCCACCATGCTCTACGGCCACATCGAGTCGGACGAGGACCGGGTCGACCATCTGCTCAAGCTGCGCGCGGTCCAGGACGAGACCGGCGGCTTCCAGACCTTCATCCCACTGGCCTTCCATCCGGAGAACACCGCCCTCGACCACCTGCCCGCGACCACCGGCCTCACCGATATCCGCCAGGTGGCCGTCAGCCGCCTGCTGCTCGACAACTTCGCCCACATCAAGGCCTACTGGCAGATGCTCACGCCCAAGATCGCCCAGATCGCGCTGCGCTTCGGCGCCGACGACCTGGACGGCACCGTGGTCGAGGAGAAGATCTACCACGACGCCGGCGCTACCACCCCCCAGGGCATGACTCGCCGCGAGCTCTGCCGGCTGATCACCGAGGCCGGCCGTGTGCCGGTCGAGCGGGACACGCTTTACCGGCCGGTCGAGCGCACAGACGTCGGCTTCACCGTGCTTGTATAGGGCTTGGATCGGAGCTAGACTAAGCTTAGCTAAGCCATGGAGGCGACAATGGCTACCGTGAACATCTTCCAGGCCAAAACCCAGCTCTCCAAACTGGTTGAGATGGCCGAGCGTGGCGAAGACGTCATCATCGCCCGCAACGGAAAGCCCGCCGCGCGCCTCACCCAGCTCAAGCAGGAGAAAAAGCCCATCGTCTTTGGACTGATGAAAGGCGAGATCTGGGTTGCGGACGACTTCGACGATCCGCTGCCGGGCGACCTGTTGGATGAGTTTGAGGGTGAAATCTATCCTCCGGAAGCGACTGGCCCAGGCGCGCGGGCGCAGGTGGAACAGCCAGGAAAGACCCAACCGGCATGAGAGCTCTGCTCGACACGCACATCCTCATCTGGCTGATGGAAGACGACCCGCGACTGAGCGCGGATGGACGCCAGCGGATTGTGGGCGCCGAGGAACTTTTTGTCTCATCGGCATCCATCTGGGAGATCGCCATCAAGGTCGGCATTGGCAAAATGCGCATCGACGTGGAGCGGTTGCTGCTCCGCATGGCGCAGACGGATATCCATGAGCTGCCCGTGGCCAACCGGCATGCAAAGGCCGTCGCCAGCCTTCCTCGCTTGCATCGCGACCCGTTCGATCGCCTTCTCGTTGCCCAGGCGATGGTCGAGTCGATGCATATGCTCACGGCCGACCCGCACCTGGCGGCTTACTCGGCGCTGGTGGTGACGATCTAAGCTTGGCTCATCGCCGAACCACCGCGCCGCCCTTCATCACAAAGCTCACCCGCTCCACCGCCGAAATGTCGTCCAGCGGATTGCCCGGCACAGCGACGATGTCGGCGTAGAAACCGGGCTTCAACTGGCCGATTTCGTTTTCCCAGCCCAACAGCTTTGCTCCGTTGAGCAGGTCGGCCTGGAGGACGGCCAGCGGCTTCATGCCGTGTTTCGCCATCAGGGTCAGTTCGCGGGCCTGTGTGCCGTGCGGAAATGGCCCCACGTCCGAGCCCACGGCAAAGGGGACGCCGGCGGCAATCTGCCGCCTGAAATCGGCGACCTTCAGCTCGATCAGCCGCGCCTCGCGCTCGGCCTCCGCTGCCGTCGAGCGGTGCTCGGCAAAGTACTCGAAGATGGCGAAGGTGGGCACGGCGAAGATGCCCTTCTCGCGCATCAGCCGCATGGTCTCGTCGCTGAGCTGCGAGGCGTGGTCGATGGAGGCGACGCCGGCGCGGGCGGCATAGAGCGTCCCAGGCTCGCACTGGGCGTGCACCGCCACCACGGTGCCCAGCCGCCGCGCTTCGTCGACCGCGGCCTTCAGTTGCGCCTCGGTGTACTGGAAGGGCGCGTGGATTTGGCCGTCCCGGATGGTCTCCGAGCCGGTCTGGTAAATCTTGGCGAAGTCCGAGCCCTGCTTGTGCTGTTCGCGCATCAGCTCGACCAGTTGGTCGGCGGAGTTGGCATAGTCGGCGTTCGACAGCACGTGCTGCGCCGGGTTGTATTTGTTGGCATCCTCGTGCCCGCCCAGGATGTCGATGGCATTCCCCGAAACGCGCAGCCGCGGGCCGGGAATCAGCCCCTTATCGATGGCGTTGCGGATGGCGGTGTCGGCCGAGCCGGCGCCCTCGGTGCCCATGTCGCGCTCGGCCGTGAAGCCGGCCATCAGGTCCGCGCGCGCAGCGTCGGCGGCCACGAGCGTTCGCCACGGCACGCTCTCCTCCACCGTCTGCAGGTCCTCCGCACCGGGATGCAGGAAGAGATGGACGTGCGCGTCGATCAGCCCCGGCAGCAGCGTCGTGTCGCTCAGGTCGATGACCTCCGCTCCGGCCGGCCTGTCGACGTGTGAGCCGACGGCCTGGATGCGGTCGCCCACGACCAGCACTTCACCGGGCGCAAGCAGCGTGCCAGACTCAACCTGCAAGAGGCGGGCGGCGTGCAGAACTATCGGCTTGGCTGGCTGCTGCGCGGCGGCCAGTGCGCCCAGCGCCAGCGTGGCGCAGGCAGGAAGAACGCGGGAGAATTGAGGTGTCCACGGCATGGCTACGACTATAGAACAGCCGGGCGGGCCGGGTGGAGCGGCCCGCCCATAAGCTGTGGCGGTCTCAGTACGCCCCGATCCCCGTCACGCTGTGCCCGATGATGAGCGAGTGGATGTCGTGCGTCCCCTCGTAGGTCTTCACGCTTTCGAGATTCATCATGTGGCGCATGATGGGGTAATCCTCGGTAATCCCATTCGCCCCCAGGATGTCGCGGCTGATCCGCGCGCACTCCAGAGCCATCCAGACGTTGTTCCGCTTGGCCAGCGAGATGTGCTCGTGGCCCACCGTGCCCGCGTCCTTCAGGCGGCCGACGTGCAGCGAGAGCAACTGGCCCTTCGAGATCTCGCTCACCATCCAGACCAGCTTGTCCTGCACCAACTGGTGCGAGGCGATGGGCGAATTGCGGAACTGCTTGCGTTCCTTGGCATATTGGAGAGCGTTCGAGTAGCAGTCCATGGCCGCGCCCAGCGCGCCCCAGCTAATGCCGTACCGCGCCTGGTTGAGGCACATCAGCGCGTGCTTGAGGCCGGTCGCTCCGGGCATCGCCGCCGAGAGCGGCACGTGCACGTCCTGGAGCGAGAGCCCCGAGGTGTGCGAGGCCCTCAGGCTCCACTTGCCGTGCACGTCGTAGGCCTTGAAGCCCGGCCGGTCGGTTTCGATCAGGAAGCCGCGGACCGTGTTGTCCTCCTCCGGGCAGTGGGCGAAGACGACGGCCACGTCGGCGATGGTGCCGGAGGTGATCCAGAGCTTTTCGCCGTTCAGAATGTACTCGTCCCCCACCTTGCGCGCCACGGTGGTCATGCCGCCGGGGTTGGAGCCGAAGCCGGGCTCGGTGAGGCCAAAGCAGCCGAGCTTTTCGCCGGTGGCCAGCGCGGGCAGCCAGGTGTTCTTCTGCTCGTCCGAGCCGAAGGTGTAGATCGGGTACATCACCAGGCCGGATTGCACGCTGACGAAGGAGCGCACGCCGGAGTCGCCGCGCTCCAGCTCCTGCATGACCAGCCCGTACTCCACATTGGACATGCCGGCGCAGCCGTAGCCTTCGAGGTTGGCGCCGTAGAAGCCCATCTCGCCCATCGGCTTGACGAGTTCCTTCGGGAAGCGGCCCTCGCGGAAGCACTCCTCGATGATCGGGATCAGGTTGTCCTCGACATAGTCCCGCGCGGTCTTGCGGACGAGCAGCTCGTCCTCGCTGAAGCTGGCGTCGAGATTCAGGAAATCGAAGTGCTGGAATTTGAAGCCCATCTGCGTACCTGCCTTTTCTGCTGGCCCGTGGCCAAAACAAGCAAGGGTAGCAGAACAGGCAGGGAACAGGGAACAGGGAACAGGGAACAGGGAGCCGCAGTTTCTGACGGCACCAAACCGCTGCGCTCATCTGCTGGTGGAGCGGCCTCCAAAGAGGTCATCTCAGGAGGCCGGGTCTGCTTCTCCATTGAGCCCTGAGCGGTTACGCCAGCTTGTACGGCGCGCGATACTGGCGGGTAAGCCGGGCGCTGGCCTCCGGGTCGTTGAGGATCTGTTCGCTGGCCACATCCCAGTGCAGCTTGCGGCCGACCATCATCGAAATCAGGCCCAGGTGGCCGGGCAGGGTAGAGTGGTGCGCCACTTGCACAGGCGTGATCGTCGCCTTGCGGGATTTGACGCAATCCAGGAAGTTGCGCTGGTGGTTGCGCGACTCGTAGAGCGGCGTCTTGCGCAGGGCGTCGGGCAGCGGGCCGGGCTTGAGCCACTCCGGGTTGGAGGCGTCGAAGCCCGAGCGGTCCACCCAGACCCAACCGTCCGTGCCGATCCACTTGGCGCCGATGGGAATGGCCGCTGAGCCGCCGGCGATGGTCAGGTGCACGTCGTTCGAGTAGCCGGTGACCTGCTTGCGGTAGAGGCAATTGACCATGTATTGGGTGGGCGCGTTCCAGATGGCGTTGGCGGGGGGGAAGACGCCGCGGCCTTCGATCTCCGAGGGTCCGGAGAGGTCGAAGCCGAGACCCCAGTGGGCGATGTCGCCGTGGTGGCCGATCCAGTCGAGCAACTGCCCGCCGCCGACGTTGAGGTTCCAGCGCCAGTTGAGGGGGACGCGGGTCTCGATGTAGGGCTCCATGGCGGAGGGGCCGATCCAGGTTTCGTAGTCGAGCTCCGGCGGCGGCGCGCTGACGGCCAGATCCCAGGCCGGCGTGCCGGGCACAACCTCGGCCGGGCTCTTGGGCGGGTTGGGCAGCGCGGCCATCTTCTTGAGGAAGGCGGGCAGGTTGCCGGCAAAGTCCGTGTGGCCGGCGGGCAGGCCCACCTCGACGTGGGTGACCGCGCCGATCAGGCCGTTGCGCACGATCTCGGCGGCCTTGTGGAACTCGGGCAGCGAGCGCTGCCAGGAGCCGGTCTGCCAGATGACCTTGTGCTTCTCGACGGCGCGGACGATGGCCTGCTGCTCGGCGACGGTTTTGGCCAGCGGCTTCTCGCCGTAGATGTCCTTCCTGCGCGCGGCGGCTTCGGTGGCGATGAGGGCGTGCCAGTGGTCGGGGACGGCGAGGATGATGGCGTCGATGTCGTCGCGGGCGATCAGCTCGCGGTAGTCGCGGAAGCGCTTGCAGTCGTGGTTGCCGTAGTGGGAGTCGATGGCGCCGGCGGCCTGCTCCAGCTTGCGCGTGTCCAGGTCGCAGGCGGCCACCACCTGGCAGTCGCTCTCGGCCAGCATGGCGCGGGTGTTCGAGGGGCCGATCATGCCCCAGCCGATGACGCCGACGGTGATGCGCTCGGAAGCGGCAGCGCGGGCGCGAGGGCTGGCGGCCAGGGTGGCGGCGGCGCCGGCGCTCATCAGGAAGTGGCGGCGGGTGAGGGCAGGGTTCATGGGGTGGCTCCTTTTTGGGCCGCGACCATCGTACCCGATCGGGAGCAAGCCGCGACAGTCCGATTCAACCGACTGAATGCCGGTGGCTCCCAGCCTTGATCCGTACGCTGGCTGAGCGGTGGGCGGCCCTGGAGCCTCTCGCTAGTCCACGAACTCCCGGACGAAGGGATGGCTGCTGTGGAGCAGCTCACTCAGGCCGCCGTCGAAGATCAGGCGGCCGTCCTCGAGCATGAGGTAGGTGGTTCGCAGGTCGGTTGCGCCCTTGGCGAGCGGCACCATGGCCGCCTCGGCCTCGTCGTAGCGGTGCGTGGAGAGGGCAAAGGCGTCCTGGAGCCGGTGCGTCACCATCAGTGCCGGCGTGCGACGCACGTCTCGCTGCTTGATGATCAGCTCGATGATGTTGGTGGAGGTTACCGGGTCGAGTCCGCCGGTGGGCGAGTCGTAGAGCAGCAATTCGGGGTAGTTGATGAGAGCGCGGGCGATGGCGACGCGCCGCTTCATGCCGCCGGAGAGACTGGCCGGAAAGAGCGCGAAGGTTTGCTCCAGCTCGACGAAGCGCAGCGCCTCGCGCACGCGCTCGTCGATCTCGGCGTCCGGCAAGCCTTCCTGGATCAGTTGGTAGGCCACGTTGTCGCGGACGCTCAGCGAATCAAAGAGCGCGCCCTCCTGAAAGACCATGCCGGTGCGCTTGCGCAGGGCAAAGAGCCGCTCCTCGGGCATGCGGGCAATCTCCTCGCCGAAGAGCCGGACCGATCCCTCGTCGGGCCGCAGCAGCCCGTTGACCAGCTTGAGCAGGACGCTCTTGCCCACGCCGGCCGGCCCCAGCAAGATGCGCGTCTCGCCGGCGGCTATCGAGAAGCTGATGTCTTCGAGGACCACCACCTCGTCGAAGGCGATCGAAACCCGGTCGAAGACCACCACGGGCTCAGCCTCCGGCATGGAAGTGCGGGCAGCCGGATCGGTTTGGGCGGGCGAGTTCACATCCATCCGGCAAAGAGCGAGAGCACCAGTTGCGTGATGAGGAAATCGACAAAGATGATGAGCACCGACGAGGTGACGACGGCCTGAATCGTGGAGCGGCCCACGCCCTGCGTGCCGCCGGTGGTGCGCAACCCGTAAAAGCAGCCGATCGAGCTCAGGATGTAGCCGTAGAAGAGCGGCTTCACCAGTCCCTGAAAGATGTCTGGGAACTTCAGGTGCTCCCAGGCCATCGAGAAGTACTGGGTGCCGTTCTGGTGGTTCATGAAAACGGTCACAGCGCCGCCGCCCAGGATGCCGCAGGCATCGGCCACGATGGTGAGGAAGAGCAGCATCGCGATGGAGGCGAAGATGCGCGGCGTTACCAGCTTGCGCACCGGGTCCACGCCCAGCGCGCGCATGGCGTCAATCTGCTCGGTCACCACCATGGAGCCCAGTTCGCTGGCCATGGAGCTGGCGTTGCGCCCGGAGACCATGACGCCGGTCAGCACCGGCCCCAGCTCGCGAATCATCGTGAGCGAGACAAACTGCCCGGTCACGGAGGTAGCGCCGAAGGCCGAGAGCGTGGAAGCCGACTGCAGCGCCAGCACGCCCCCGGTGGAGATGCCGCTGAGGATGACGATGGCCAGCGAGCCCACGCCGATGATGTCGGACTGGATAAGGAACTCGTTCCAGTAGATCGGCGGCCGAAAGAGGTTCATGAAGGCGCGATGGGCAAAGATGGAGTAATCCTGCACGGTGAGGACCAGCCGCTTCGCTGTTCGGTCGATCGTTCCTATCGCCATCGCATTTTCGCCGGCGCGCCCGCTCTGCGGTGCGCAAGGACAGGATAGCGCACGCCGCCCGGCATGCGTCCGCCGGCGCAGGCCGCGGCGTAAACTGGAGGCACGAAAGGGAGGCGGATTGGACGCAGCACGGATCGAGGATGAGTTCTTCACCGCAGTTGCCGGGGCGCGCCGGCCGCTTCTGCTGCTGGACTACGACGGCACGCTGGCCCGCTTTCGCGTAGACCGATTCCAGGCCCGGCCGTGGGCGGGAGTCAGGGAACTCCTCGCTCTCATTCAAAGCCAGAAAAGAACGCGGACGGCGGTCGTCACCGGGCGGCCGGCCTGCGAGATTGCGCCCATGCTCGGCCTGGACCCGCCGTTCGAGGTCTGGGGTCTGCACGGCGCCGAGCGGCTCTTCCCGGACGGCCGCCGCGAGCTGGAACTGGCGCCTCCGGCCACGCAGGCGCGCCTCGATGAGCTCAAGGCACATCTGCGCCGCGACGCTCTGGGCGGACTCTTCGAAGACAAGGCCAATGGCGCCGTGATGCACTGGCGCGGCAGGACGCGGCGCCAGAAGGCGGAGATCGAGCGGCGGACGCGCGCGCTGTTTGAGCCGCTGGCCGCGCTCGATGGCCTGAGGCTGCTGGAGTTCGAGTCGGGTATCGAGCTGCGCGCCGGGCGCAACAAGGGCGGCGCGGTAGAGGCCATCCTGGCCGAGGAGGCCGCCGCCGGGAACGTGGCCCCGCCGGTGGCGTTCCTGGGCGACGACCTGAGCGACGAAGCGGCCTTTCTCACCGTCAATGGCGCGGCGGGCGCGCATCTGAGCGTGCTGGTCCGGCCCAAGATGCGGGGGACGGCCGCGGAGATCTGGCTGCGCTTTCCGGCCGAGCTACGCGCATTCCTGGGCCGCTGGGCCGGCGCCTGCCAGGCGGCAATCGATAGTAGCGCCGGCCTCCCGGCCGGCTGTGGAGTGGGTCTTCTGACCCACGCTCCGGGACCCCAAGTAGGCGCAAACGCCCCGGAAACACTAACGATTCCCAATCCTGTGAGGGATGCGGGCTAGAGCGGCTCCAGAATAGGTGTGCCCTGGCTGAGATTGTGCAAGGTCGCCGCTCCCTGATGGTCGCGTCGACTTGAG
>JBAVMZ010000418.1:0-7802 GCA_049690595.1 Occallatibacter sp.
ACACTCGACTGATGGCATGAAAAGAGTCAGGGCACGACTTCAGTCGTGCCGATAAAGCCAATAGAATCAATCAGGCTTCGGCCCCTGCGAAATGGTCTTCGAGGTTTTCGCCATCCCTTCGGAGTTACTCCGCGACCTTTAAAGGCCCAGGAGGTAAACCGGGGCGATCGCGGCCAGCGCGGCGAAGGCTGCGAGGGCGAGCACGGCGAGGGCCTGCCGCCGGGCGCGCGGCAGCCATTTCGCGCAGAAGTAAAGCATGACCGGTAGTTGCCCGGCCATCAACAACTGCCAGATGTGCGCGGCGGCGCCTTCGTCGGCCTCGCGGGCCGCGCCGTAGAGCGCAATGTGCCCCAGCACCACGGCCAGCGCCGTCAAGGACATCGCCATCGGCAGAAAAGCGCTCGGCTGCCGCACCACGGCGCCGAAGGAACGGGGAAGTCGATCCATACTGCCTCCTTGCGTGGGAAAGGCGCGCTCGCACAGGGCCGCCCACGCCACATTGGCCCCGGCGTGCAGGCTGGTGCCCGCTCCGCCGCCGCTCCCTTCCAGCAGCGCCGCGAACTCCTCGCCGTAGCGCGCGCGCCAGGCTGGCGGATAGAGCCGCACCAGCAGCCGCGCCAGCCGCGGATTCATAGCGCTTCCAGTCTTGCCAGCCCGGCCCGCGCAAACCGGTGCAGGGTGGTCAGCCTGGCCTTGAGAACCAGCGCGCCCTCGGCCGTGATCCGGTAGGGTCGCCTGCGCTCCTCCGGCGGCAGCGGCTCAATCCAGCCCTGCGCCTCCAGCCGCGCAATGGCCCCGTAGAGCGTGCCCGGACCCAGCCGCGTTCCGCTCAGGCTCACAATGTCTTCGATCATGGCGTGGCCGTGCTTGGGTCCGTTGGCCAGGCTGGCCAGCACCAGCAGCGGCGGATCGGAGTAGTGTCCCATCCCCGCGCCGTTCGGGTTCTCTATTACGTCGCGCGTACTACGCATTACGTAGTTATCGCACAAGCGGACTCATTCACGCAAGGGCTTTGTTCCCCGGCAGGGCGGCGATCCGCACCAGCCGCTCCTCGTTGACCGCCGTGGCCACAGCCACCCGGTTCCAGTGCCGGCTGCAGCCGGGGTAGTCCAGCGGCAGGCACTGCGCGGCGATGCCTCGCGCCCGCATCTCGTAGCCGCCGGGCAGGAGGTTCAGCAGGCAGGCCACGGCCGTCACCCCCACCCCCGGCGTCCGCTGCCAGCGCATGAGCCAGCGGCTGAAACCGCTGGAATGCGGCACCAGGTAGACTTCGGCGCCGAGCGCTTCCAGCTGTCGCGTAATCCGGTTCACGGTGCAATTGTCCGTGCAGGCCGCGCAGTGGATCTCAACGCCTGCGACCGTAGCCCGGCAGTCTGCTGCGTGCGCGCCGCGCATGCACGCCGGAACCAGCACCACGCGCCGCCGCGTAAGGTCGAACTCCGCGCGCAGTCCGCTGTTCATGATCTCCGCGGTTACCATCCCCAGGTGGTAGTGCACCGCGTCCTTGCCGCAGAAGAGCTGGTCCTCGCGGCAGCCGCGGTGGGCGTACTCGGCGGCCAGGAAGCGGGCCACGCCCTGCGTGTAGGTGCCCAGCGCTTGCCCGGCCTCGCGCTCGAACCAGGCGAAGAGGCCGTGGGCGGCACGGAGGCAGCGCGCGGCTTCGTCGCCGTCGAGTTGGGCAAGAAAGCGATGCCAGTTCTCAAGCCTGTCGGCCTCCTGGGCAAACTCGCCCGTGGCCCGCAGCCAGGCGATGAGCCGCGGCAGCCGATCCGGCGTCATGGCGCAAGCGGAAGGCGGGCGGTTCAGGTGGGGCAGCAGAGAGCGGTGCACGAGCGCGGCGCGCAGCCAGTCCGCCGGCCGCTTCAACCAGCCGGCGAGCGAGCGCAGCCGGTAGAGAGCCTGCGCCAGGTGAATGCACCAGCCGGGCGTGGCCTCGGCAGCGACGGCGTAGCGCGCCATCGCCAGGCCCAGGGTGAGCAGTTCCAGCGAGTAGTCGCCGGCGCCGCGCGGCGCTTCTCCCAGCTCTTCCCGCACGAACCGGGCGTAGCCGCGAATCCAGGCGCCGGCGCGCTCCTCGGCCTGGGCTTGCAAGCGCTCGCAGAAGGCCGCAAGGTCCGCATAGAAACGGGCCGAGGAACCGTCTGGCCCGCGCAGATCGTAGACCGCGGCCGCAACCGTCGCCGGAACCTCACCGGGCTCTGACAGGCTGGCTTCGGATTGAATGGGGGTTTGCATCGCTCGGCGCTCTCCGCGCCTGCTTGCGGCCACGGATGAGCACACAAGATGGTACGCCCGTCGTGTTACAAACGTTCCGGCGATTTCGCCGGCTTGCCGATCGGCTCCAGGCGTCCGCCGCGCAGGGCGAAGCGCTCGCCGCGCCAGACGATGGTGTCGCCGGCAAAGCCCCAGACCCAGACGCCCATCTGCACCAGGTCGCGGAGGGGCAGCAGCCACAGCGACGGCAGCACCTGGTGGTCGCCGAGGACCTGCGCGCCCACTGTCATGGCCAGCGCCAGGCGGAGAAAGAAGCTCAGGCCCAGCAGCCAGAGGCTGAGCGGGCTCAGTCCGCTGGCCCAGACGTTGACCAGCGCCCACCCCAGCCCGTGGGTGAAGATCAGCCCGGCATAGCCCCAGGGCCGCGCGTCGCGCACCGTTCGCGCCCAGCGCAACTGGTGGTCGAGGAAGCCGCGCCAGCGGTAGGCCGGGACGCCGGTCTCCACCACCTCCGCGCTCAGGGCAATGCGGTAGCCGGCACGCGCTACCCGCGCGCCCAGCTCGTAATCGTCGGCCAACTGGTCGACAAGCGTCTCCAGGCCGCCCATCTTCGCGAGCGCCTGGCGGCTGACGGCCAGCGTGGAGCCCAGGCCATAGTGCAGCCCGCCCTCGATCCAGCGCGAGAGCAGCACCCCGGCCTGGAAGTCGGTGGCGATGCCGAGCGCCTCAAGCCGCGAAGGCAGAGTGCCGTGCGCCCTTCCGCGGTAGAGCGCGGTGACCAGGCCGACGGGAGGTTGCTCCGCGGCCTTTGAGGCGCCCCCGGCCGCCGGCGCAAAGCAGCCCATCACCCGCTCCAGGTACCGCGGTCCCACGGCAATGTCCGAGTCGTTGATGAGCAGGTAGGGATGGCGGGCTTGCGGCAGCATCTGCACAAGCGTGCTTACTTTGCCGTTGGTTCCCAGCCGATCCGGGCAGACGACCAGCTGAATGCGCCGCTCGGGAAACTCGTTTTGCAGCCGCTCGACGGCGGCTACGGCCGGGTCGTCGGCCGCCGAGACGCCGAAGAGCATCTCGAACTCGCCGGCGTACTGCTGCCGGCAGTGGCTGCGGAAGGCGTCCATCATGCCGGGGTCCATGCCCTTGAGCGACTTGAGGATGGAGACGCCGGGGGCGAAGGTCGCCGGGCGCCGGGGCCGCAGCGCCACAAACACCCTCGCCGCCAACAGCGCCGCGACGAAGTAGCCCATCCCGGCCACGGTGAGCACCGTCGTCAGAATCTCCACGGATTGAGCCAGGATGTGAGGCATGGCTGGGGCTAGTTTAGCGGATGCAGGGAACAGGGAACAGGGATTGAGGGACTGAGGGACTAAGGGACCAAGGGACTAAGGGACTGAGGGACTTGCGACCCTTGATCCCTGTTCCCTGTTCCCTGATCCCTGCCTCACTCGTACCTTAGCGCCTCGATCGGGTCGAGATTGGCCGCCTTCCATGCGGGGTAGATGCCGAAGACCAGGCCGATGAAGCAGGAAACGCCAAAGCCCAGCAGCACCCACAGGATAGAGACAGAGGCTGGCAGCCCGATGGGCAGGAAGTAGATGATCCAGGTCACCACCGCGCCCGCCATCACGCCCGCCAGTCCGCCCACCGCGCAGAGCGTGACCGCCTCGACGGTGAACTGGGTGAGGATGGCGTGGCGGGTGGCGCCGATGGCCTTCCGCACGCCAATCTCGCGGGTCCGCTCGGTGACGGAAACCAGCATGATGTTCATGACGCCGACGCCGCCGACCATCAGGCCCACGCTCGAAACCGCGATCATGAAGAGCACCAGGCCGCCGGTGAGCTGGTTCCAGAGCTTGGTCAGCGAATCCGGGGTCATGATGTCGAAGTTGTCGTCGGCCTGGACCTTGACCTTGCGGCGCACGCGGAGGACCTCGCGAATCTCTTCTTCCACCAGTGCCTTGTTGCGCTGGTCGTCGTAGCGGACGCTGATGTAGAGGTCCTTGTTTCCGGGGTAGAGGTTGTGGAAGGTGCCGAAGGGGAAATAGACGCCGTTGTCGGCGGGATTCTTGCCGGAGCCGAACGGCTGCTTGCGCTTCTCGACCACGCCGATGACGGTGTAAAGCGAGGGGCCGACGGTGACCTCCTTGGCGATCGGGTCCTGATCGCCGAAGAGCTGCTCGGCGGTGTCGATGCCGAGCACGCAGACGTGGGCATGGCGCTCGTCCTCGGCGTCGTTCCAGAAGCGGCCCTCGTGCATGGGCATGTCGTTGACCACGAGGAACTGGCCGGTGGCGCCGAAGATGAAGGCGCCGTTGACCTTTTTGCCGTTGTACTTGACGTCGACGTTTCCGACGCGAAACTGCTCGTTGATGTGCCGGATGGCGCCGTCGACGCCGATGACATGGGGCAGGTCGCGCAGGGCAATCACGTCGTCCATGGTGAGCTTTTTGCGGGTCAGCATCTCGGTGGTGGGATTGATCTGGATCATGGGCATGTGGAAGACCCAGAGGATGTTGGTGCCCATGGAGGTGACCCAGTCGGAGATGCGGTTGTTCAGGCCGTTGATCACCGAAGAGATGGTGATGACGGTGGTGACACCGATGACGACGCCGAGAATCGTCAGCCCGGTGCGCAGCTTGTTCTCGCGCAGGGTTGTCAGCGCCAGCTTGATCGATTCGCGGGTCTGTCCTCGTGCCATGGTGCGCTCCGCGCAACCGCAGTGGTCAGTGATCAGTGGTCAGTGATCCGACGCCGGGGCGTGGACGGGGTTCCGCTTAGTCGAGTCCAGGATCGCGTAGATCATTTTTCCCACTTCGTGTGACACCGATTCAGTCTCGTCCAGCCCAACAGTATCGCCGATCCCGAGAACTCGCGCAATTTCGATTTGTGTCTGGATCTCGAAGTTCGAGCCGCGCGCAATGCCGAGAAATTGGCGGAATTCGCCGGTCGTGAGGCGTCCCTGTCCTTCGGCGATATTGCCGGCAATGGAGACGGCGCAGCGTCTCATCTGGCTCGAAAGACCATAGGTTTCTTCTCGCGGAAATTCGCGCGTAAGGCGGTAAACAGCCGCTGCCAGTTGGATTGCACGCTGCCAGACCACCAACTCCCGAAATGACTGAGCAACGACTCCTTGGCTCATCGATCCCTCCGCCGATAACCCACCGATCACTGACCACTGATCACTGACCACTGATCACTGACCACTGATCACTGTCTCACTCGTACCTGAGCGCCTCGATGGGGTCGAGATTGGCCGCCTTCCATGCCGGATAGATGCCGAAGACCAGGCCGATGAAGCAGGAGACGCCGAAACCGATCATCACCCACATGCTGGAGAGCGTGGCCGGCAGGCCGATGGGCAGCGCGTGAACGATCCAGGTGAAGACGGCGCCTATCAGGACGCCGACGATCCCTCCCACGGCGCACAAGGTGATGGCCTCCACGGTGAACTGGGTGAGGATGGTTTCCTTGGTGGCGCCGATCGCCTTGCGCACGCCGATCTCGCGCGTCCGCTCGGTGACCGAAACCAGCATGATGTTCATCACGCCCACGCCGCCCACCATCAGACCCACGCTGGAGACGGCAACCATGAACCCGAAGAGTCCGCCGGTGATGTTGCCCCACAACTTGGTGAGCGAGTCGGGCCCGAAGATCTCGAAGTTGTCGTCGGCCTCGGTTTTCACCTTGCGGCGGACGCGCAGCATCTCGCGGATCTCTTCCTCCACCAGCGATTTGTTCTTCGGGTCGTCGTACTTTACTGATACCCACAGGTCCAGAACCTCCGGATGCAGGCTGTGAAAAGTCCCCATGGGAAACGTGACCTGGTTGTCCGCCGCGTTCTTGCCAGTGCCAAAGGGCTGCTTCTGCTTATCGAGGACGCCAATTACTGTATAGAGCCCGTTGCCTACAGTAACTTCCTTACCGATAGGGTCCTCACCGTTGACAAAGAGCTGTTCCGCGGTGTCGTGGCCCATGACGCAGACCGCCGCGTGGCGCTGGTCCTCATCGTCAGTAAAAACACGTCCCGCCTGCATCGTGAAATTGGATACATCCACAACTTGCGCCGTATCTCCACTCAAAATAGCTCCCGCCACTTTGTGGCCCTGGTACTTAACGCTCACGTCGCCCACGCCGAAGGCCTTGTTGTAACGGCGCGCGCCGTCGGCGGCCACCACATGAGGCAGTGTCCGCAGGGCATACACATCGTCCATGGTGAGCTTCTTGCGCGTCAGTTGCTCGGTGGTCGGCCTCACGCCGATTACCGGCATATGGAACACCCAGAACACATTGGAGCCCAGCGAGTCGGCAAAGTCAGAGACCCGGTTATTAAGCCCGTTGATGACTGACGAGATGGTAATGACCGTTGTCACGCCGATGACGATGCCAAGGATGGTCAACCCCGAGCGCAGCTTGTTGGCTCTCAGGGTATCGAGCGCCATCTTGATGGATTCGCGGGTTTGTCCTTGCGCCATAAATGCTCCGGAGTTGTCAGTTGTCAGTGATCAGTTGTCAGTTCCCAGGCATTAGACCTGAATCGATTCCAGGAGCGCGAAAACCATCTTGCCGACTTCATGGGAAAGACCCTCGGCTTCATCGATTAACGCTGAGTTTCCGAACTTCAGCGCTCTTGCGATCTCGAGTTGTGTCTGCAACTCGAAGTTCGATCCTCGCGCGATCCCCAAAAACTGCCTGAACTCCCCGGCACTGAGCCGGCCCTGCCCCTCAGCGATATTGCTCGGGATTGAAATAGCCGAGCGCCGGATTTGACTCGTAAGGCCGTACTGTTCTTCCTTGGGAAAGCCTGCGGTCAGTCGATAAACCGCTACCGTCAACTGCATTGCCCGCTGCCATACCAAAAGATCTCGAAACGACTGCGCCGCCACTTTGCTTGTCATCATGCCTTTCATCTTCCCTGCGAAATCACTGACAACTGACAACTGACAACTGACAACTGACAACTGACAACTGACAACTGACAACTGACAACTGATCACTGCTCTCAGAGCTCCGCCCGCAGCGCCACTACCGGGTCCAGCTTGGCCGCCTTGCTGGCCGGATAGACGCCAAAGAAGACGCCCGTGACCGTGGCCATCGTCAACCCCAGGATCACACTCCAAAAACTCACGTTCGTGGGGAAACCAACGATCAGCGTGATCAGCTTGGCCACGGTGACCCCGCTCAGAACCCCAATGACTCCACCCACCATCGCCATGGTGGCGCTTTCGATCAGGAACTGCAGCAGCACGTCGCGCTGCCGCGCGCCCAGGGCCTTGCGCACGCCGATTTCGCGCGTCCGCTCGGTCACGCTCACCAGCATGATGTTCATAATCACGATGCCGCCCACCACCAGCGAGATGGACGCGATCCCGATCACCACGTCGAAGAAGATCGCCGAGATCTGCTTCCAGAGATCGAGGAAGGTGTCGTTGGTCTCGATCTCGAAGTCGTCCGCCTGCCCGACCCCGTTGTGGCGGCGCGCGCGCATCAGGGCGTGCACCTCGTCCTTGGCCGTCTCCATCGCCTCGGCATTGTCCTGGGCGGCGCGGGCATAGATGTTCACCGAGTCGTTGTAGCCGTAGATCTGCTGG
>JBAVMZ010000419.1:0-7357 GCA_049690595.1 Occallatibacter sp.
GGCCGGAGGCGAGCAGCCACAAGGCGAACGCTCCCGCCAGCAAATTGTAGGCGGCCAGCGCCAGAGCGATGATTAGGGAAAGACTGCCGAAGGTTGCCATTCAATCTCCAGGATGATTCTCGCACGCGGGATTGCGCGCCGGCTTCATCCTTGTGACGTATTCTCTGCTCATCATAGACCCTTCAAATGTGATTTGGCTCACACTTGGGGCTGGGGCGGCGGCGGTGGGGAGAATTGGCGTTACGAATTGTCGGCAAAGCAGTTGCGCGGCAGGAGGGCCCGCTCGCTATGAACGGGGCGGCGGTTGGGTTCGTGCCGAGGGAAGATGTGCGGGTCTGGAGACCCGCACCACAGCCGGTCTGGAGACCGGCGCTACTCCGGGATGCCGGTGGCCAGGTGGGCTCCGCAGGAGCGCCGCACCACCAGCCACGTGGGCACCAGCACGTCGCGCACGGGCAGCTCGGGATGCTCCACGCGCTCCAGCATGGTCACCATGGCCGCTGCGCCAATGCCGGCACAGTCCTGGTGCACGGTGGTGAGCGGAACCGGCAGCAGGCTGGCGTACTTCACGTCGTCCATGCCCACGATCCGCACCTCTTCGGGAATCCGGACGCCCATCGCCAGCAGCGTCTGCATCAGGCGCGCGGCGGTCAGGTCGTTGGCGCAGACAATGCCGTCGGGGCGCATCACGTCGAGCAATTTGCGGAGGAAGGGCTCGTCGAGCGGGCTGCCACGCCAGGCCGGTTCCCGCTCCGGCTTGACGTCAAAGGTCCAGAGCGCTTCGTGGAAGCCGGTAATGCGCGCGTCGACCGTGTTGGCCGTGTTGGGCTCACCCAGGAAAGCCAGCCTGCGCGCGCCCAGCTTCAGCAGGTGCGCGGTGGCAATAAAACCGGCGCGTCGATTGTCGATGCCAACCAGGTCGTGGGCCGAGCGCTCGGGGTAGGGCAGGTAGCAGCGGTCGAGCAGGACGACGGGGATCTGGGCACGCTCGAGGGTGCGGACGATGCGGCGGTTGGCGGCGTCCTTTTCGCCGGTCAGCTCGAGCGGCGCAAAGAAGATGCCGTCCACCTTCTGCACGATGAACGACTGCATCATCTGCTCGGCTTCCCTGGCAATCTCGCGCACCTGGGTGGAGGCATTGCCCCAGATCAGCGCGTCGGGACGGGCGCCGGGCGCGCGCATCATGCCGTGGCAGATGGGCTCGAAGATCTCGGTGAGGCCGAGCTCGGGAATGAGCAGGCCGAAGGAGCGGCCGGCGGCGGCGTAGGGCGCCAGCACGTGGGTTCCAGCGCCGGGCCGGCGGGTGACCAGGCCCATGCGCTGCAGGTCCAGCACCGCCTTGGCCACGGTGATGCGCGAGGCGTCAAAGAGCTTGCCCAGCTCGGCCTCGCTCGGCAGCCGGTCGCCCGGCTTCAACTGGCCAGATTGGATGTGCGCATGAAGATAGTCGAAGACGCGGCGGTGTTTGGTGCCGCTGGCAGGGTTCGCTTCTTCGGGTGGGGGCGTCAGCTGGATTGCGGATTTGCGTGGTCGGGCCATGGTGGATCGCTCGACGCGCCTGGAGGTCGGTACGGCTTCCCGCATGGCGTGTTCTCGAAGAAACAGTACACCAGCGGGCGAATCTTTGTCGATTCATTTCCCGGTGAATGGAATATGAATTGTCAGGGCCGGATGGCGAGATTTCGGGTAGAACCGCAGCCTTGCGGGGACCTGTGACCGGGTTGTCTTGTCCGTTCGGTTCGTGCTGGGCTGGAAGAGGGCTGTTGGGGTCCGTGGTTTCCCAGGTCCCCGATGAAGCCGGGGGACCTGGGGAACCCAGGTTTGGTACAACGTCAGGCGGTCGAAGACTTAGCGCGGCTCCATTTCGTGCTCATGGTCGTGGGCAGGCGCGGCAATCTTTGTCTTGCCAAACTCGAAGCTCTTCCAGACGACTGGCTCCAGGCGGTCGCGCCCTTCCACGATGTGGTAGTTGCGGTCGACGGCGACGTTGCGGAAGTGCTGGCGCTGGCCGGTGACCGGCCACCAGATCTCGATCTCGCGGACCTGGGTGGCCTTACCGACGCCGATGTGCTGGCGCAGGGGATTGCCGCCGAAGGAGGATACGGAACCGACGGCGCGGTAGACGGAGCGCTGCTGACCGTTCTCGAGGAAGGTGACTTTGATGCGCGCGCCGTAGGCGATGCGGTTGGTCTTGACTCCCTCCAGCACCAGCGTGATCCAGTGGTTGCCGTGGCCGGGGTTGCGATAGAGCACGGGGACAAAGCGGTCGCCGGGGTAAGCGCCGCCCAGCTCCTCGAAGACATCCTCGTTGCCGTTGTTCTCGATGTCGGCAAAGGAGATTCCGTGGCCCTTCTGCAGGTTGCCGAAGCCGCCGGCGAAGGTGACGTCCTGGAAGTTTTTGCCCTCGTTGTTGCGGAACATCTTTTTGGGCAGCAGGGACTGGTAGTAAGAATCGCCGAGGCCGAGGTAGACATCGAGCCAGCCGTCGTTGTCGAGGTCGCCGAAGTTGGCGGCCATGACCGTGATCGCGCGATCCAAACCTGCGGCGCGCGGCGCCTCGGTGAAGGTTCCGTCGTGGTTGTTGCGGAAGAGGTAGCTGGTCTCGGCGTGGTTCGGCTTGCCGAACTCGTAGGCGCCGTAGTCCTCGGTCGAGGTGGTGGCGAAGCCTCCGGCGAAGATGTCGAGCCAGCCGTCGTTGTCGTAGTCGAAGAACCAGGTCGGGAAGGTGAAGCGCTTGCCCGCGAGGCCAGCCTGCTCGGTCACGTCAATGAACTTCCAGTGGACGGGATCGGGATGGGCCGGGTCTTCAGGACCGTCGTTGCGGAAGAGAAAGCTGCGGCCGCTCATGGTGGAGCCGTACAGATCCGGCCGGCCGTCGTTGTTGTAGTCGCCCCAGGTCACGCCTTTCACAAATCCGAGGTTGACGCCCAGCTTGCCCGGCGCGGCGCCGGGGGCCTTGACCTGCGTGAAGGTGCCGTCGTGATTGTTGTGGAAGAGCTGGCAGGCGTAGGTCTGCCCGCCCATCGTCTCGTGGCCCACGAACAGGTCGAGCCAGCCATCGCCGTCGTAGTCGGCCCAGGCGGCGGTCTGGGTGGGTCCCAGGGTCAGAAGGCCAGCTTCCTCGGTCACATCGTCGAAGGTGCCGTCGCCGTTGTTGCGCATCAGGCTCAGCGGGTAAGCGCCGTACTGCCGCCACCAGGCGCCGCGCAGGATCATGAAGTCGGGCTTGCCGTCGTTGTTGTAGTCGGTCTCGACGATGTTGAGGCCGCCGATCTCGTCCTCGAGGCCGGCCTCTTTGGTGCGATCGGTGAAGGTGCCGTCGCCGTTGTTGTGGTAGTAGTGCATGTGGTCCTGCGGACCCTGGGAGGAGATGAGGATGTCCATCTGGCCGTTGCCTTCGAAGTCCTCGACGATGGAGCCGCCGGCGCGCTCCTCGTTATGGATGCCGGCGATGCCGGCGACCTCAGGGAAGAAGCCGATGTCGTAGTCGGACTTGAACCAGTCCGGATCGGCCAGCCATTGTTTGGGCACATCCTGCGGCCAGCGCGCCAGCGCCTGGTAGGCGATATTCAACAGCCACATCGAGGTGTAGTTGGTGGGGTTCAGCTCGAGCGCTTTGGTGTACTCGCGAACGGCGCCTTCGGCCCCGCGCAGCTTCTTGTGCAGTCCGCCGCCGTGGAGGGGAAAGATGCAGGCCTCGGGATTGTGCATGGCGACGCAGTTTTCCTGCTCGGCGAGGCGGAGGTAAGCCAGTCCCAGCGCCTCGTGAATCTGCGCCTGGATGGGGATGGGAATCTGCGCCTGCTCGGGCTCGATCCGCTTGAGCAGATCCTCGAGTGTGTCGATGGAGCGGCCGCTGAAGCCGGCGCGCACCTGCTCGTTGCCCAGTTCCATGCGCACCATGATTTCGTCGGCCAGTTTGAGATGGTGCGTCAGCAGCATCTGGTAGTACGGGATGCGATCGAATGGCTTGGCCGGATCGGCGCGCCAGTCGTTGGTGTCGAAGATACCCTTCAACCGCTCGCCCATGCGGCGGGCGCCCTCGCCGTGGGGCAGCGGGGCGCCGCGCACGATGGGCACATCGTGAATCTCGTCCTGAGTGAGGACCGTGGCCTGGGAGCGGTCGATGACGCTGGTCATGCCTGCCTGCGCACGGGTTGGCACCGGCGCCTGCGTCATGTCGGGGGAGTGGGCCGGGGCCTGGGTCTGCGGCAGGCCGGGCGAGGGCAGTTGCGCCCACGCCGAGGCAGCCAGAGCCGTTCCCATAAAACCAGCAAGCACGCACCGCAAGGCCAGCGCCTGCGATGCCGCGGCACGGGCACTTCCGCGGCCCGCGCCGCACGTCAGCAAGAATCGAAACGAGTTCATTCTTCCTCAATCGCGGCGGCGATGGCCGCGCTCGTGCTTTCATTCAGGGGGGGCATGGCTCCGCTCTGCGAAGCCACCCAACCGCCCCAGCGGTTGCCCGCCTCGTTCAGGGTGGCGAGATCCGCGCCGCGCAGCAGGTAGTGGGTCATGGCGGCGGTGAAGGCATCGCCGGCGCCGATGGTGTCGGCCACCTGGATGGGAATTCCCGGGTGCTCGTGCCACTCGTCGCGCCGGACCAGCAGGCTGCCGTTGCCGCCGCGGGTGATGGCCACCAGGTCAAGGCCGGGAAACTCGTCGAGCAGGCGCAAGGCGCCCTGGCGCAGCAGCTCGGCGGACGCGCCTTCGCCGGCGGGCAGCCCCAGCAGGTTCAGCACCAACTCCACCTCGGCGTCATTCATCTTCACCACCGAGGCCAGTTCTAGCGACTCCTGGACGATCTCGCTCGAATAGAACGGGGCGCGCAGGTTGACGTCGAAGACGCGCACGCACTCCTGGCGGGTCTGCGCGGCCAGGGTCTGGATGGTCTGGCGCGACTCGGCGCTGCGCTGCGCCAGCGAGCCAAAACAGATGGCGTCGGCCCGCTCGGCCAGCGTCACCCAGTCGTCGGAGAGTTCCAGGAAATCCCAGGCCGCCGGCTGGTGAATCTCGTAGTGCGGCTGGCCGCCAATGAACTCGACCGTGACCGTGCCGGTGGAGTGCGCTGGGTCCACCTGCAAATGCGCCGTGTCGGCGGGAAGCGGGTCCAGGCGGTCGACGGCGCGGCGGCCGAGGTCGTCGCGGCCGATGCGGCTGAGGATGACGGAGTGATTGCCCAGCCGGGAGGCCATCACGGTAAAGTTGGCTGGGGCGCCGCCGAGGCGTTCGCCCTCCGGGAGCACGTCCCAGAGCAGCTCGCCGATGCCCAGAATCAGGTGCGGTTCCTTCAAGGTCTGGCTCCATGGGATGCCCTGTTCGTCCTCGCCATCGGTGGCGCGAATCTCGTCCCGTTTGTCATGGCAAACGCGTGTACAGGCAGCCCAGATACAAGCTTTCCCCCAATACGGCCTTTCCGTCAAATGCCTCGCTTGTTTCCCTGAGACGAGTGGATATTTCCTGGCCGTGGGTCCTCCTCCGCGCTCAGTTCCCTGCCAAGCGCCAGATGGAGCAATCCTCGTAATTCGACGAGGCATATTCGCCGTCGGGCTGGTTGGCCAGGATGCGGTGGTCGGCGATTGCGTCGGCGCGGGAGCGGGCGACCTTGCCCAGGAAGAGGCGGTGGAAGCCGCGGGCGGATTCGAGAACGCCCTCCTGCTCGTTGTTGACATAGAGGATGTCGAGCGGGCGCGGCTCCCGGATGAGTTGGGCTCGCCAGGCGGCTAGCAGGCGGCGCATCACCGTGGCGCCAAAGGGATTGAAGAGAAAGGCGAGAACCGGCCCCTTGGGCAGAGGAAGCTCGACCGCGTCGCGGCAGTGGATGCGCGCCGGGGAGCGCTCGCGGTCGGCCTGCCGCCAGAGGCGGAGGTTGCGGCGGGCGATCGAGGCAAGCGTGGGATGGAGTTCCACGCCGCGAACGGCACGGAAGTCCATCTCCGAGGCCAGCAGCACGGCGCGGCCCATACCGGCGCCGATGTCGAGGAAGGTGAACTCCTCGATGGGCTCGGCGGGGCGGGTGCGGCGCCAGCGGGCGAGGAGTGCGTGAAAGACCGAGGGCGCGACGCCGTAATAGGCGGTGGCGTGGCGCGAGTGGGGGTGGCCGGTCTTCAGATGGCGGCCGGCGACCAGGCCGCTGGTGCGCGTGCCAAAGGCAAGGTCGAAGGGATGGGGGGTGTATCCTTCGTCGACGCGCAGGCCGGGGAGCATACGGCGCGGCTTGCCGGCCCGAGTTGGGAGAGGAGGGTGCATTCCGCGATCCAATGTGGAACGTTAGCACAGCCGGTCGGACGGGGCTGCCGTGACATCCCCCAGCCCCGCGCGCTACCCTGTCTGGTACGCGCAGGGCGCGCCAGAAGGAGCCAATCCGTCCCTATGCCCATTCAAGCCACATCGAAGATTTGGCACAACGGGAACCTGATTCCCTGGGAACAGGCGACCATCCATGTCATGAGCCATGTTGTGCACTACGGCTCGAGCGTTTTTGAAGGCATCCGCTGTTACGGGCAGCCTCAGGGGTCGGCGGTCTTTCGCCTGCCCGAGCATATGCAGCGGCTGCTGGACTCGGCCAAGATCTACCGCATGGATCTGGGCTACACGCTGGAAGAGCTTTGCGGGGCGGTGGTGGACCTGATCGAAGCCAACGGCGTGGCGCCCTGTTACATCCGGCCGATCGCCCTGCGCGGCTACGGCGAGGTCGGCGTCAACCCCAAGGGGAACCCGATCGAGATCTACATCGTCAATTACCCGTGGGGCAAATACGTGGCCGGCGAGGCCGCCGACGTGTGCGTTTCGAGCTGGAACCGGATGGCGCCGAACACCATGCCGACCCTGGCCAAGGCCGGCTCCAATTACATGAACTCGCAGCTGATCCGCATGGAGGCCGAGACCAACGGCTACGTGGAAGGCATCGGCCTGGACGTGAACGGCCTGGTCAGCGAGGGCTCGGGCGAGAACATCTTCCTGGTGCGCAACGGCGTGATCTACACGCCGCTGCTGGCCAACTCGGCGCTGAGCGGCATCACGCGCGATTCGGTGCTGACCATCGCGCGGCACCTGGGGCTGAGCGTGGTGGAACAGTCGATTCCGCGCGAGATGCTCTACATTGCCGACGAGGTCTTCTTCACCGGCACGGCGGCCGAGGTGACGCCGATCCGCTCGGTCGACCGCATCGCCGTTGGCGACGGCAAGCCGGGCGAGATTACCAAGCGGATTGCCGACGAGTTCTTCGGCATCGCCAACGGGCTGAAGCCGGACCGCTTCGGCTGGCTGACGCCAGTAAAGGTGAACGCGAGCGAGCCGGTGACGGCGTAGTTCCTCCAGCAGGTGCAGACAAGGCGCGGGGCGGCCCTTTGCGGGC
>JBAVMZ010000420.1:0-4967 GCA_049690595.1 Occallatibacter sp.
GGCTACTCCACGATGATCTGGCGGCGGCCGGCGGCCGGCGCGACGGTCTGGCTGAGGATGCGGTCCTGGCGCGCCTTCTCGTCCTCGTCCTCTTCGATCTCGACGACGACCGGACGGGGCCGGCGAAGGGCGACAATCTCGTCGAGGATGCGGTCGGCCAGCTTGCGCTTGGGCATCTCCGGCAGCTCGGTGGAGGTGGCCAGGGTGAGGAAGGTGGCGGCGTTGAAGTCCGAGTCGAAGCCCAGCCCCTCCTGCGCCACGTCGTTGATCACGATGGCGTCGGCGCCCTTGCGCAGCAGCTTGGCGCGGCCGTTGGCCATCTTGTCTTCGGTCTCCGCGGCAAAGCCCACGATGAGTTGGCCAGGCCGCCGCAGCCGGGCGACCTCGGCCAGGATGTCCTCGGTGGGCGCCAGCTCGACGGTCAGCGGGCCGGTGCGCTTCATCTTCTGGCCGGCGACGGAGACGGGCCGGTAGTCGCCCACCGCGGCGGCCTTGATCACCAGCGTGGCCTCGGCGAGCCGCTCCAGAACGGCCAGGCGCATCTCGGCGGCGGTGGTGATCTTCACCACATCGCAGTGCGCCGGCGGGTGCAAGGACGTGGGGCCGCTGACCAGGATCACGCGCGCGCCTCGGCTCCGCGCCGCATCGGCCAGGGCGTAGCCCATCTTGCCGCTGGAGCGGTTGCCGATGAAGCGCACCGGGTCCAGCGCCTCGCGTGTGCCGCCGGCGGTGACCAGCAGCACCTCGCCGGCCAGATCGTGCCGCCGGCCCATGGCGTTCAGGACCGCTTCGGCAATCGTCTCCGGCTCGGCCATGCGCCCGGCGCCGACCGTGCCGCAGGCCAGTTCCCCTGAGCCGGGCTCGACCACGCGCACGCCGCGTTGGCGAAGGATTTCCAGGTTGGCGCGCGTCGCCGGGTGCTCCCACATGTTGGTGTTCATCGCCGGAGCCACCAGGACGGGCGCCTGCGTGGCCAGGTAGAGGGTGGAGAGGAAATCGTCGGCGATACCGTGGGCGAACTTGGCCAGGATGTTGGCCGTGGCCGGCGCAACCACCAGCGCCTCGGCCCATTGCGCTTCGGAAATGTGTTCGATCGAGGAGTCGTAACCGCCCGAGGCGGTGCCGGAGTCGTCCCAAAGGCTGGTGATCACCTTGTGGCCGGAGAGCGCGGCGAAGGTCAGCGGCTGCACAAAGCGGCAGGCCGCCTCGGTCATCACCACGTGCACTTCCAGGCCCTGGCGCTGGAGCGCGCGGACCAGCTCCGCAGCCTTGTAAGCGGCAATGCCGCCGGAGACGCCGACCGTGACTCTCATGGCTCGATTGTACCGCGAGGGCCGGAGCGCCGGGCTGCGCGATCACGGGCCGGGTTTCAGCTCCGGTCCGGCGACAGCCATAGGATGTTACCATATACTAGTTGATAAATACAACAAAGAAATTACCAAATGATTACTGGTGTTTACTTGAATTCCCGCCCCGGCGAGCCTAGCATTCTCCGCACCGGAGTTTGACCGGTTCACAAGGAGCGCTACGATGTATTGCAAGATAAAATCCCGCCTCCATTCTACGTTGCTTGCATTGCTTTCACCCCATTCAACCTGTCAAGAACCTGCGTTGAAAACCCTTGAAACCTGTGGCCGGAACTCCCGGGCTGCCTTTCGCCTCGGCGCCGGCCTGTTGCTCATTCCGCTCTATCTCGCCCTCGGCTTGAGTGCCCTGGCCCAGCAGGCCACCGATTCACTGGTGCGCGCTCCGTTGAGCGCGCAGGCCACCGAGCATTACAGCGGTCAAACCGCAGCTCCCAGAACCGCACCCGGGGGGCAGCCTCTGGGCCTGATCCCCCCCACGATCAATCTGTCGCACCTGAGGGGCCAGCGTGGACTGGCGGAACTGGAGACCGCATTTCCCATCAGCTTCGACCTCCGCAATTCGGGCAAGGTCAGCCCGGTCAAGAACCAGCTCATGTGCGGCGACTGCTGGGCCTTCGCCACCTACGGCTCGATGGAATCGACTCTTCTGCCCAGTGAATCCTGGAACTTCTCGGAGAACAATCTCAACAACCTCAGCGGGTTCGACATTGGCGTCTGCAAGGGCGGCAATGGCCAGATGAGCACCGCTTATCTGGCGCGCTGGTCCGGACCGGTCAACGCCGCGGACGATCCCGACCCCACCTCCTGCTCCTCGACACCCACCTGCTTTAACCCCTCGACCCCGAATCTCCCAGCGCGGAAGCACGTCCAGGACGTGATCATCGTCCCCGCCCGCGCCAACTCCACCGATAACAACAACCTCAAAAGCGCCGTGATGAACTACGGCGGCGTTTACATCAGCCTCAGCGCCGACCAACTGGGCGGATCCAGTCCCTACTGGAACGCAAGCAATTCGGCCTACTACTACAACGGCGCCTCGGTCTGCACGAACTCGAAACAGCAGGCCATTGAGTGCCCCATCGACCATGCCGTCACGCTGGTGGGCTGGAACGACAACTACTCGGCCAGCAACTTCACCACCCAGCCGCCCGGCAACGGCGCCTTCCTGGCGAAGAACAGCTGGGGCACCGACTTTGGCGCCAGTGGCTACTTCTGGATCTCGTACTACGACGCCCTCACCGCCGTGCAGGAGTCCTTCGTCTTCGACGACAACGAAGCCACCACCAACTACAGCACCGTCTACCAGTACGATCCGCTGGGCTGGGCCGCCAGCTTAGGCTACATAAGCGCCGCGCCCAACACGGCATGGTACTCCAACGTGTTCAAGGCCACCGCCGGCGGCAGTCTTTCCGCCGTCTCCACCTACGCGGCCTCGAACGGTAGCGCTTACGAGATCGACATCTACACCAACCCCACCAATGGCCCCACCGGCGGCCGTTTGGCATCCTCGACAGTCGGCACATTCCCATACGCCGGCTACCACACCGTGACCTTGTCCTCACCGGTCAGCCTGAACAACGGAGAGACCTTCGCCATCGTGGCCAAGATCACAACGCCCGGCTTCAACTATCCGATTCCGGTCGAAGCCGCGGTGCCCGGTTACTCCTCCAAGGCCACCGCCAGTTCCGGACAGAGCTTCGTCAGCTCCGACGGCGCCAACTGGATCGACACCACCTGGTTCGATCAGACCATGAACGTGGCCCTCAAGGGCTTCGCCATCTCTCCCGCAAGTTTCTCCGTGTCGGTCAACACCAACAGCCAGACCGTGACCCAGGGCCAGAACGCAACCTTCCGGCTCACTGTGCAAAGCAAGAACGGCTTCCACGCAACGGTGACGCCCTCGGCGACCGGACTGCCCACCGGCTACAATGCCGCTGGAACGGGATGGAATCCGCCCACCGTGACGCCTGCGGCCAACGGCTCGGCCCAGACGGTCCTCACCGTGGCCACCAACACCAGCACCACGCCCGGCACCTATACCGTGACGCTGGCCGCCGCGGCCGCCAGCTACGCCACGCAGTCGCTGAACGTGACCATCGTGGTCAAGTCCGGCGGAGCGCCGCCGACCGTCGTCACCAACCCGGCCACCTCGGTCACAACAACCACGGGCACCATCAACGGCTCGGTCAACCCCAACGGCTCCGACACCAAAGCCTGGTTCCTCTTCGGCACCAGCCCCCAGTTGACCGGCGCAACGAAGAGCAGCGTGATCGACATCGGCTCCGGTACCACGGCCCAGGCGCTGTACGCTAACGTCGCCAGCCTGACCCCGAGCACCACATACTACTTCCAGATGGTGGCCCAGAACTCCGCCGGCACCGCCGCGGGAGCCATCGTATCCTTCAAGACCGCCAACCCGCAGCCGCTGCCCACGGTGACCACCGGCTCGTACTCCAATCTGACAAGCAGCACCGCGATCATCTACGGCACGGTGAACCCGAACGGCGCGGACACCCACATCTGGTTCCTCATCGCCAACAACAGCTCGATGAGCGGCGCCTCCCAGTGCTCACCGTACGACGCAGGCTCGGGGACCAGCGCTGTCGGGGTCCAATGCTCGATCTCCGGGATGAGCGCCGGCGCAACCTACTACTACCAGGCGGTTGCGCAGAACAGCGCCGGGACGGTGAAAGGCGACATCAAGAACTTCACCACCAGCAACCCGCAACAGCCGCCCACGGTGACCACCGGTTCGTACTCCAATCTGACAACCAGCACCGCGATCATCTACGGGACGGTGAACCCGAACGGCGCCGACACCCATATCTGGTTCCTCGTCGCCAACAACAATTCGATGAGCGGCGCCTCCCAGTGCACTCCCTACGACGCGGGCTCGGGAACCAGTCCGGTCCAGGTTCAATGCTCGATCTCCGGGATGAACTCGGGCACAACCTACTACTACCAGGCGGTTGCGCAGAATAGCGCCGGGACGGTGAAAGGCAACATCAACTACTTCACCACGACCAATCCGCAGCAGCCGCCAACCGTCACCACCGGCGGCTCCGGGTCCATCACCTCCAGCAGCGCGCTCATCTACGGATCGGTGAACCCCAACGGCGCCGACACCCACGTCTGGTTCCTCATCGCTCTCAACAGTTCCATGAGCGGCGCCGTCCAGAGCTCTTCCTACGACGTTGGCTCCGGAACGAGCACCGTCTCGCTCCAGGGCTCGATCACCGGAATGAGCCCCGGAACAACCTACTACTACCAGTGGGTGGGGCAGAACAGCGCTGGAACGACCAAGGGAGGCGTCAACTACTTCACCACCAGCGGGGGCGGGGCGCAACTGCCAACCGTCACCACCGGCAACGCATCGAACGTCACGAGCAGCAGCGCAAACATCTGGGGTACGGTCAACCCCAACGGCTCCGACACCCACATCTGGTTCCTCATCGCTCTCAACAGTTCCATGAGCGGCGCCTACCAGAGCCCCTCCTACGACGCTGGCTCCGGAACCAGCACCCTCCAGCTTGAGGGCTCGATCACCGGAATGAGCCCCCGCACCACCTACTACTACCAGTTCTTTGCCCAGAACAGCGC
>JBAVMZ010000421.1:0-13175 GCA_049690595.1 Occallatibacter sp.
CGCCAAACCCGAGCCCGCAACGCAGCCGGCAGCGGTCGCGCCCGTTGCCCCGCCGGCGCCCGAAGTGCCCAAGTGGCCGGTCAACGAGAAGCCCGTCCCGGCCACCGTCACCTGGGACAGCCAGGGCCTGCGCATCGAAGCGGCGAACTCCAGCCTCGAACAGATTCTGAAGGAGTTCTCCAAGCTCACCGGCGGCAAGGTGGATGGTTTTTCGAGCGACGAGCGCGTCTTCGGCGTCTACGGGCCGGGCAAGGCGCGCGACGTGCTCTCCGAACTGCTCAAGGGCGCCGGCTACAACGTGCTGATGATTGGCGATCTGGGCCAGGGCGCTCCACGGCAGGTTGTGCTCACCGCGCGCGCGGGCGCTGCCGGCCCCCAGGCAGGCTCGCCCGATGCGGGCCAGCCGCAGGGCGGCAGCGACGAAGACGCCGACAATGGCGAGGAGCAGCCGATCATGCCGCAACCGGTGCCGCAACCGGCCTTTCGCCCTGGCTTCGGCCCCGGCGGCCAGCCGCGTACGCCGCAGCAGATTATGCAGGAGATGCAGCAGCGCCAGCAGCGCTTGCAGGAAATGCAGCAGCAGCAACAGCAGCCGCACTGAGCGGCAGCCTGCGCCGTCCTCGCTGTTCGCAGGGGATCAGCTGGCGGAAGCGGTCTGAGCCTGGGCCTTGACCGCCACCGGCTGGCGCTGGGCGCGCATCAGCGCAAAGCCCGCGCGCAGAACTCCGTAGGCCGCCAGAATCCCGAAGGCCAACGCGCCGGCCGAGGCCGCCACCAACATCGTCAGATTGAAGAGATCCGCCATGGTTCCGCCTTCGCCTCGCTTCTCCCAGGGCGGCCGCTCCGGCCGCCCGCCCCCGCCGCGCAGGACTATTGCAGCGATTCTCGCAGAAAAGACGCCTGCGTTGACCCTTGTTTCTATTGACCAATAGAATACCCCTAGCGCAGCGCATCCCCGCCTGCTGGCTGGTTACGCTGCTTGAGGATCCCCGCCGCACCCGGCTCGCGCAAAATGGCAATCACTCACATCTCCGTGCGCGGCGCGCGCCAGCACAATCTGCGCGACATCAGTGTGCGCATTCCCCGCAATACGCTGACCGTGGTCACGGGCCTCTCCGGCTCCGGCAAGTCCTCGCTCGCCTTCGACACCATTTACGCCGAGGGCCAGCGCCGCTACGTGGAGACGCTCTCGGCCTATGCGCGTCAGTTCCTCGACCAGATCGAGCGGCCCGACGTGGACTCGATCGAAGGCCTTTCGCCGGCCATCTCCATCGAGCAGAAGACCACCAGCCGCAGCCCGCGCTCCACCGTCGGCACCATCACCGAGATCTACGACTACCTGCGCCTGCTCTACGCCTCGGTAGGCGTGCCCCATTGCCCGCAGTGCGGCCGGCCCATCGCCCGCCAGACCGCCGAGCAGATCGTGCAGCGCATCCTGGAGCTGAGCCCGGGCGAGCGCGTCACCGTGATGGCGCCCATCGTGCGCGGACGCAAGGGCGAGTTCCGCGAGCTGCTCGACCAGCTCGATCAGCAGGGCTTCCGCGCCCGCGTCGACGGAGAGCTGCGCGATCTGGCCGAGCCGGTGCTGCTCGACCGGCGCAAGAACCACACCGTCGAGGCGGTCATCGACCGCATCCTGCTCAAGCAGCCCGCGCCCTCGTCGCATCCGGCCGGCCCTCTGGCGCCAGCGAACAAGCAGCCGGCGGAGAAGCGCCTGGAAGCGGCCGTGCTGAAGGCGCTGCAACTGGCCAACGGCCTGGTGCTGGTGGCCATTACCGGCGCCGGCGAGCAGCTCTTCTCCTCCTCGATGGCCTGCCCGGATTGCGGCCTCGACGTGCCCAAACTCGAGCCGCGCTCCTTCAGCTTCAACTCGGCCTTCGGCGCTTGCCCGGAGTGCCACGGCCTGGGCTCGCTTTACGACTTCGACCCGGCGAAGGTCATCACCGACTGGTCCAAGCCCTTGTTCGACGGCGGCCTCGGACCGGGCTCCTCCTCGCAATACCTGCTCAGGCTCATCAATCTCGCCGCCGACCGCTACAAGATCGACCTCAAGACCCCCTTCGAGGAGCTGCCCCCCAAGCAGCAGCACCTGCTGGTCTACGGACCGCCCAAGGGCGAGGCGCCGCGCACCGGCTTTCATGGCATCCTCAGCTTCCTCCGCGACTCGGTCGATGAGGCGCGCTCCGACGGCTATCGCGAGTACATGATGGCCTACATGTCGGCGACGCCCTGCCCAGCCTGCCGTGGCAAGCGCCTCAAGCCCGAGTCGCTGGCGGTCAAGATCAACGGCCTCTCCATCGGCGACTTCACGGCGCTCCCGCTCAACCGCGCCCTCTCGGCGGCCATCAACATGAGCTTCACCGCCCGCGAGGCGCTCGTCGCCGACCGCATCCGCCGCGAGGTCGAGGAGCGGCTCGAGTTTCTCTGCGCGGTGGGCTTGAACTATCTCTCCCTCGACCGCAACGCCGCCACGCTCTCCGGCGGCGAAGGCCAGCGCATCCGGCTGGCCACGCAGATCGGCTCGCGCCTGCGCGGCGTGCTTTACGTCCTCGACGAGCCCTCCATCGGCCTGCACCAGCGCGACAACAACCGCCTCATCGAAGCCCTGGAGCGCCTGCGCGACCTGGGCAACACGGTCCTCGTCGTCGAGCACGACGAAGAGACCATCCGCCACGCCGATTACGTGGTCGACCTCGGCCCCGGCGCCGGACGGCTCGGCGGTCACGTCGTCGCCGAAGGCACGCCAGAGCAGATCATGGCCACGCCCGCGTCGCTCACCGGCCGCTATCTCTCCGGCGAGCAGACCATCCTGCATCGCTCCGCCCCGCGCCCGCTCACCCGCAAGTGGCTCACCGTCTCCGGCGCACGCGAGCACAACCTGCAGGACCTCACCATCCGCATCCCGGTAGGCGTCATGACCGTGGTCACCGGCGTCTCCGGCTCGGGCAAAAGCACCCTCATCAACGACATCCTCTACCGCTCGCTGGCCAAGACCCTCTACGGCTCGCGCGAGGAGCCCGGCGCGCACGACGAGCTTGCCGGCGCCGAGCAGATCGACAAGGTCGTCCGCATCGATCAATCGCCCATCGGCCGTACCCCGCGCTCCAACCCGGCCACTTACACCCAGGTCTTTTCGCCCATCCGCGACCTCTTCGCCATGCTCCCCGAGGCGCGCGAGCGCGGCTACAAGGCCGGCCGCTTCAGCTTCAACGTCACCGGCGGCCGCTGCGAGACCTGCCAGGGCGACGGACAGCGGCGCATCGAGATGAACTTCATGCCCGATGTCTACGTGCAGTGCGAGGTCTGCAACGGGCGGCGCTACAACCAGGAGACGCTGGCGGTCCGGTTCCACGGCCACTCCATCGCCGACATCCTCGACCTGACCATCGAGGACGCGCTGAGTGTGCTGGCCGACGTGCCGCAGGTCCGGCAAAAACTGCAAACGCTGGTCGATGTCGGTTTGGGCTACGTCCATCTGGGCCAGAGCGCCACCACCCTCTCCGGCGGTGAGGCGCAGCGCATGAAGCTGGCCCGCGAGCTCTCCAAGCGCCAGACCGGCCGCACCCTCTACCTGCTCGACGAGCCCACCACCGGCCTGCACTTCGACGACGTGCGCAAGCTGCTCGAAGTGCTCCATCGCCTCGCCGACCTGGGCAACACGGTCATCATCATCGAGCACAACCTGGACGTGATCCGCAACGCCGACTGGATTCTCGACCTCGGTCCCGAGGGCGGCGAAGACGGCGGGCGCGTGGTGGCCGCCGGACGACCGGCGAAGATCGCCGCTACCCCCGCCTCTTACACCGGTCAGTTCCTCGCCCGTTACTACGCAGCCACGAACGGCAAACTCGAGGCCATCGAAGCGGAGGAAGCGGAGCCGCCGGAAGAAGCAGCAACTGAGGCCGCGACAACTGCCGCCCCCGAGCCGGAGAGCAAGCCGGCGCGCTCCCGCTCCAAAGCCGCCGCCGCAAACGGCGCGAAGAAGAAAGCTGCGCCCCGCCGCGGCAGGAGCGCCAAGCCATGATCGACCCCGCCGCCGAACAGAACCCCGGCGAGATGAGCCCGGACGAACTCCATCCGGAGCGCTCCGACTCGCAACGTCAAGTTACGGCCGAGAATGAACCCCCGCCGGCCGCAGAGAGTAGCGCCACAGAGAGTAGCGCCGGTCTCCAGACCGGCTGTGGCGCGGGTCTCCGGACCCGCGCATCCGTCCCTCTGCACGACCCCAACAGTGGTCCTGTTCCTAGGGAGGCTGCGGTTCCCGCGCAGGAAGCCCCGGAGAGCGCGGAGCCTTCCGGCGACCAACTTTCCTCCGCCGAGCACGCGCCAGACGCCGAGCCGGCTCCCGACGCTCTGATCGCCGAGGAGCCGGCCACCGCTCCACTGGCCCATCCGCCTTCCATCCTCTTCGCTCCGCCCCAGGCTCTGCCGCGCCCCCAGCGCATTCCCCACGTGGGCCATGTCGGCCTGTTTCTCCTCCTGTTCGTCGCCGGCGGATTCGGCTCCGGGCTGTTGACGGCCCTCATGCTGCGCTTGCACGTGTTCGGCGTCGCCAGGCTCCAGGACGCCGCTTACGATGTCCGCTACGCGCTGGGCAGCCAACTGGTGCTTTACCTCATCGCCTTCGGGTTGAGCCTGATCCTCTTTCCGCCGCTCTGGAACGAGGGCTACTTCCGCGCGCTCGAGTGGAATGGCCGCATTGCGCTCAGTCTGCGCTGGCGACTCGTGGCCGCGGCCTTCACCTGCTTCGTGCTGGCGCTGGTCAACGGCCTGTTGATGCCCAGCCCTGAGAACACCCCCATCGACAAGCTGCTGCGCTCTCCCGGCGCGCCCTGGCTGCTCTTTGCCTTCGGCGTCACCTGCGCGCCCTTCTTTGAGGAGCTTGCCTTCCGCGGCTTTCTGCTGCCGGCGCTCTCGACCGCCGCCGACTGGATGGCCGAGCGCCTCTGGAGCGCCGAACCGCAACCGCTCGACCCGGCCGGCCACCCGCGCTGGTCGGTGGGCTCCATGATCATCGCGTCCATCTGCACCAGCATCCCCTTTGCCCTGATGCACGCCGAACAGACCGGCCACGCGCTGGGTCCGTTCCTGCTGCTGGTCGGCGTCAGCCTGGTGCTCTGCTGGACACGGCTGGCGACACGTTCGCTCGCCGCCAGCGTCCTGGTCCACGCCTGCTACAACTTCCTGCTCTTCTCCCTCATGCTGCTCGGCACGGGCGGCTTCCGCCACCTCGACAAGATGTGAAAAGAAGGGATCAGGGATCAGGGAACAGGGAACAGAGCGTCTGTGGTAAGTTGGAGCGGCAGAGGCTGCGATGCAAATGTTCAGGCTGATCTTTCGATGACTCCGTCGCGGGCTCCTGGGTCCGCTGCTCACCTTCTGGGCGATCCTCACATTTGGGTCGGCCGCAAGGCTGATCTCCAGAGGTCCAGGCGAGCTCATCGGCTGGTACAGCCGCCTTATCGAGCCTACGCTCAATATTACCGATGAGCATTGCGCAGGCGACACCTGTAACTTCCGCATTGTCCCGATTGATCGCCTCGCGTGGGTCCGCTTCTGGGCAGCGCTTGCGGTGATTCTCCTCGTGACCCTCGCATTGGCCTTCCCGGATTTGCGGAGGCGGAGAAGGTGGCCGAAAGGGAGTTGATCGATGGGCGAATCGTTCAGGGATTTGGTCGTGTGGCAACGCGCTGTTCAATTGAGTCTCGAAGTCTACAAGCTCACCTCTGCGTTCCCACCCGCGGAGCAGTTTGGTCTGACAAATCAGATGCGACGGGCTTCGGTTTCCATTGCGAGCAACATCGCCGAAGGATATGGAAGGTCCTCCAAAGGCGAATACCTTCTCTTCCTGGGGCACGCAAGGGGCTCGAACTTCGAACTTCAGACGCAACTCGTCATCGCGGAAGGTCTGGGCCTTGGCGATTCCGTCAGCAGGAGAAACGCCGCGTCGCTGTCGGAGGAGGTAAGCCGTATGCTCGTTGCCATTATGACCAAGCTGAAAGCGAAGAAGTAGCCGGTCATGCTCGGGCGCACTGGTCCCTGTTCCCTGTTCCCTGTTCCCTTACAATCGGGAATGATGACGACCCTCACCCACGCCCAGCAACTGCTCTCCCTTCTCGCCCGTCAGAGCTTCCGCCTCGGCCAGTTCAAGCTCTCCTCCGGCGGGACGAGCGATTACTACATCGACTGCCGCACCACCACGCTCCACGCCGAGGGCGGACGCCTGACCGGGCACTCCGTGCTTGAACTTCTGGAAGAGAACCGCATTGACGCCGAGGCGGTGGGCGGGCTGACCATGGGCGCCGACCCCATCGTCTCCAACGTGGCCACGGCCAGCGCCTGGCGCGCGCTCTCGCACCCCGGCGCGCCGCTGCTCCACGGCTTCCTCGTCCGCAAGGCGGAGAAGGCGCACGGCACCGGACGCCGCATCGAGGGCTTCTGCCGCGAGGGCGCGCGCGTGGTGATCGTCGACGACGTCTGCACCACCGGCGCCTCGACCGTCAACGCCATCGAGGCCGCGCGCGAGGCCGGCATGACCGTCGCCGCCGTGGTCTGCATCGTGGAGCGCGAGGAGGCCCAGGGCCGCCCAGCCGTCGAGGCCGCCGCAGCGGGCGCGCCCTTCCTCCGTCTCTTCACGGCCAACGAGGTCCGGGCGGAGCACCTGAAGCAGCTAACGTAACCCGCCACACAGATTGTCGTTAATTCGCATTGAAATGGCACGGCTTCAGCTTCAGCAGTGCCGTAAGCAGCCTGCTGCCGTAAGCAGGCTGTTGCCGTAAGCAGCCTGAAATGAGCTGGGCTTCACAGGCAGCGGAAGAACTCGACAAATGGCACGAAATGAGTCAGGGCACGACTCCGGCCGTGCCGCAAGACGCTGAGAAGAAAGGTCGGGCTTTAGCCGCTGCCACTGCGCGAGCGCCCGTTCGCCCATCCTGTGACCTCTTTCTCGCACCCTGTTTGGCCCCCGGGCGCCACTCCCCCACCGGTGACCGCTGTTCTCCCCGCAAACTGCCAATCTCCCGTCACAAACCCCCTCCCGCACACCACAAGGGGACGTAGCAATCGCAGCAAGCGCCCTCGCTTGCTTCCCCCCGAGGTGTCACCTTGAAACTTCAGCACTTGCTTTTCCCCGCAGCGGCGTCTCTGCTCGCCGTCACCAGCCTGCTGGCCGCAACGCCCGCACCGCAGGCCCGCATCACCCTCGTGGAGCCCAACGCAGCTCCCGGCGCCCAGGCAGGCGCAGCCTCCAGCGTCGTCCGCAAACAGATCCCCGGCCAGCCCGACCGCGAGGCGTGGCGCTTCTCCCAGTCCGTCCATCTCGGCTCGCCGGTCACCGAGACCGTCCCCGTCGCCTTCCACGCCCCCACCACCCTCACCGGCATTGAGGCCACCAACGACTTCCACGTTGTGGGTGGCACCTGCCGCGCCGGCGCCATCTACCAGCAGGGCGACACCTGCACTGTCGCCGTCTCCTTCGAGCCCAAAGGGCCGGGCAGGCGCGCCGGCCTGCTCAGGTTCTCTTCCGCCGAGTCCGCCCGGCCCGACTTTGTCGGCGTGCAGGGATACACATAGGGCGCCGTCCTTTCCTTCGTCCCCGCGCAGATCACGACCCTGCCGCAGTCGTGGGTCAACAACGCGCCGCTGCTCTTTCAGCCGGCCGATGTGGTTGTCGACGAGGGAGACAACCTCTATGTCTCCGACATGGAAACCGGGGAGACCGCGCCGGACAGCTACACCTACAAAACCGGCTTCGTTTACATGATGGACAGCACCGGCCAGTTGCTTCCCGTCGTCGGCGGCGGCGCGCAGTCGGTCCCCTCCGACGGCAGCGCCATTCCCAGCAACACCGTCTACCTGCACAACGCCGACGGCATCGCGGTCGACTCCTTCCTCGACCTCTACACCACGGAATGGAACACCAACGTCATCGACCTCACCGTCCAGGGCCAGACCCAGGGATGGGCCGGCCTGGGAACCGGCAATCCGCTCAGCTGCACCTCTTCGGCCGGTTGCACGCCAAACTCGGTCCAGTTGGAGCACCCCTCCTGGATCAACGTCGACGAGTCCAACAACATCTTCTTCACCGACGTGACCGGCTTCTACGAGGCCCCCTGGCAGCTCAATTCGCCCCGCCAGCTCTTCAATCTCCCCAACCCCTACAACCAGCACCTCGAATCCGGCCTGCAGTTCGGACTCGACGCCCAGGACAACATCTACTCCCGGTACTACACCGGCAACAGCACCTCGTTCTGCCAGTTGGGCGGCGTGGCTCCTTCCTCCGGCTTCGAGTGGACAGTGGCCGGCAGCGGTCCCTGCGGCTACGCGGGCAACAACGTCCGCTCGCAGAGCGCAGAGATCGGCTCCTTCACCGGCGGTTTTGCCTTCGACGCCGCTGGCGACATGTACCTCGACGACATCGACAACAACGTGCTGCGCCGCATCGACAGCTACAACGGCCTCATCCGCACCGTCGGCGGAAACAACGCCCTCAGCATGTTGCCCGGCTCTGGCTACACCGGCGACAACGGGCCGGCTACCGATGCCACCCTCCGTCAGCCGGCCGGCGTCGCCGTCGACTCCCAGGGCGCCATCTACACCACCAACCTCGACACAGCGGCCGGCGGATATAACCAGCCCGCCTACGTCATTCGCAAGATTGGCCCCGCCGGCCAGCGCAACTTCCCCACCACCCTGGTGGGCAAGAGCTCGCCGGTCATGACCGTCCTGCTGACCAACACCGGCAACGACTACCTCACGGTCACCAACCAGATCCTGGGCGGCGCCAACCCCGGCGACTTCATCCCCGACCCCGCCACCACAAGCTGCAATTGGGGCGCCGCCAATCCTCTGGTCCAGGGCCGTAGTTGCCAGCTCGGCTACACCTGCAAGCCCTCCGCCGCCGGCATGAGGAGCGCCACCGTTACCTTCGTCGACAACACCGCCAACTTCCAGAACATCCTCTATCTCGGCTGCTACGCCCTCGCTGCGCCCACCACTCCGACGGTCACCGTCAATCCGCCGGTCAGCGGTGCGCAGTTCATCGCCGGCGCCACGGTCCCGGTTGGCGCCATGGTCGCCAACAGCATCACCCAGATTCCCACCCCGCCCACCGGCACGGTGACCCTCAACGTCACCAACCTCACCACCAGCACCTCCGCCGGTAGCTCCGGTCCCCTGCCGCTGACTCCCACCGCCGGCCTCAGCCAGAGCACCATCCAGCAGTACGCGTTCAAGAATCTGCCCGTCGGCAAGTACAGCGTCACCGCGGCCTATAGCGGCGACTCCCTGGACGCGGCTGCCAACAGTGCGGCTGTCCCCTTCAGCCTCGTCCAGGTCACCCCCACGGTCTCCATCACCTCTCCGGCAAACGGCGCTACGCTTCTGGTCGGCGCTCCCGCGGTCAACGTCTCAGTCTCGAATGCCGGCTCGACGCCCGCGGCTCCCTCCGCTCCCACAGGACAGGTGACCGTGACCATCACCAACAAAGCCACCGCCACCAGCACCCAGTTCACGGGCACGCTGACGCCGGGGGCCGGCGGCCTCTCCACCGTCTCGATCCCCACCTCGACCCTGGTGGTGGGCAACTACACGGTCTCCGCTTCCTACGCCGGCGACACCGCCGACACCTCGGCCGTGAGCTCGACCATCACCCTGAGCGTCGTCAAGCTGAACCCTGTCGAGACTGTCACCTCGCCGGCCAATGGCGCGAGCGTCTTCCCCGGCACGGTTCCGGTTACCGTGACCGTCTCCAACAACGGACTCACGCCCACCGCCCTCGCCGCACCCACCGGAACGGTCTATCTCAACGTCGTCAACCTGGGCAGCCTGAACATCAACCTCACCGCAACGCTGGTTCCGGGAGCGGGCGGCCTCTCCACGGCCACCTTCTCCCTCCCCAACCTCACCGTGGGCAAGTACACCCTGACCCCGACCTACGGCGGCGACGTCTACGACTTCCCGATCTCCACCGGGACACCGTCCAGCTTCAACGTCGTGCAACTGACCCCGGCGGTGACGGTGACCAGCCCCTTGGCAACCACCTATAACTACGGAACAGGGATCGTGCTCTCGGCGAAGGTCTCGAACGCCGGCCTCACCCCGGTCGATCCCTCCTCGCCGACAGGCACCGTCAGCTTCGCACTCACCGACCTAACCACCAGCGCCAAGAACACCTACGGTCCCTACTCGCTCGCTCCCGGAGCCTCCGGCGTGAGCACCGTGACCTTCTCCAGCCTCACCGGGCTGACGGCAGGAAACTACTCCGTCACCGCCAACTACAACGGAGATAACGCCGACGTGGCGGCCAGCAGCCCGGCCGTCGCCTTCACCATCGCCAAGGTGGCGCCCACCATCAAGTGGCCCACTCCTGCGTGGGTCTACACCGGCACCAAACTCTCCTCCATCCAACTCGACGCCGTCGCCTCCGCCCTCGGCAGCACGTTGCCCGGCGCCTACGTCTACAACCCGCCCGCCGGAACCGTCATGACCACCGCTGGGACCTTCACCCTCAAGGTCACCTTCACCCCCACCGACGCTACGGACTTCACCTCCGCCACCGCCTCCGTCCAGTTGTCGGTGCTGAACCAGATCACCAGCATCCCCATCACACGCACCACGCTCGCCTCGGGGCAGAATCCCGCGCCCAGGGGCAAGCCGGTACAGCTCACTGTCACCGTCAGGCCGCTCTCCGGCGCCACCGTACCCTCCGGCCCGGTCGCGCTCGCTGAGAACGGGAAGACGCTCACCACGGCGACCCTCGCCGGCGGCGCAGCCCGGATGAGCCTCTCCGGGCTGGCTCCCGGCATCCACGTCCTCACCGCGGTTTACTCCGGCGATAAGCTGCATCGGGGCTCCTCCTCCGAGCCGTTGCAGCAGATCGTCGTCACCGTTGCGGGCTTCCAGCCGGGAGCTCGCGGCCAGGGCGGGAACGGGACGGAATAGGTCCTGGATCACGCTCATCTCCACGGCGCGGCCATTCCCTTGGCCGCGCCGCTTTTTTCCTGCGCCGCCCCTGCCCGCCCCCACACCATAGAATGAGAGTCGGAACTCAAAGCAACCAGGAGAGAACAATGCCGTTGAGTGGGGAAGCGATTCGCCTGATGAATCTGATTGACGATGTGGCCGTGACCTTGCGCCGGGTGCTGGCCGCCGCGCCGCAGTTGAGCGACGAAGAGCGCGAGCGGGTCGCCGGCCATCTGCGCCGCTCCAAACCCAGCATCGACGACGTCGTCCAGGCGCTGGCGGCAAAGTAGGCCGTGAGCATGCATGAGCAGATTGCCGTCATCGGAGCCGGTCCCCTGGGACGCTGGCTGGCCCGCGAGGCAGCGCGCGCCGGTTACCGCGTGCTGCTCGAAGACGTGATGCCCTCGAACCTGACCCACGCCGCCGAGGAACTACGCCAGGAACTGGCCCAGCAGGCAGGCGGCGCCGGCGTCGGTCTGGTCTCCACCATCGAAGACGCCGTGCGCCAGGCCGATCTCGTCATCGACTGTGTGCCCGACGAACTCGAGTCGAAGCTCGAGATCCTCTGGCTCCTCGACCGCATGGCCCCGCCGCGCGCGGTGCTGGCCACGCCCACGGTCCGGCAATCCATCCGCGACCTGGCAGCCTGCACCTACCGCCCGGATCGCTGCGTCGGCCTCGCCGTCGACCCCCGCGGCCTCACTCGCCCCGGCGTCGGTGCCGCTTCACCGGCCGGAACCCCCGCCCCGGTCCGCGTCCGGATCACGCCCCAGACCTCGGTGGATACGCAGGCGCTGGTAGCCGGCTTCTTTGAGCGCCTGGGCATTCTCGCCGTCTTCGAACTCGAAGACGGCGCCAACGCCTGGCGTCCTGACTCAGAAGGTCGTGTCATAAATGCGCCCTCATCCTGAGCAGCCCGACTCGCCGCATCGCGTTGCGCCTGCAATAGTCGGTATGCAATCCACACAAACAGCTACACGTACCACAAGTTCGTCATCCTGATCGGGCGCCGCAAGTCGAAAGACCAGCAGTTCTGAACCTCCACTTAGACCGGTTCCAGAATTTGCGTGCCCTTGTTGCATCGTGAAGGGTGACATTTTCTTAAGGAAAATGCCAGTTCCCGGATGGGTCTTGCACCCGCAGTTGACCAGCCTCTTTTCACGGCGCACGTGGAATTTGAGCTAGTAGAAGGGCTTCAGGTCGCCGGCGCCCGGTGTGTAGAGTAGAACCGCCATACGGTAGACCGTGAACGCTCCCGCCGAGGTCTGCGCCGGGCAGTTGCCCACCGCGGCCCGCTTGTAGCGCCCGGTCGCCAGCCGGTCTTTGAGCGCCGGCGGCAACTGCGTCAGGTCCGAGTCCTGCCAGCGCATGACGAAGAGCGGCTGGCCCCCGCGCACCGTTCCCGGCAGACCGCGATCCATGGCGCAGGCGGCGCGGGCGTCGGTTGGGTCAGCAATCACCGCGACGCCGCTGGCCCTCACCAGCCGCGCCACCTCGGCCTCCGCCCCGGCCTGCGAGAAGGCCTGCACGCCACGCGCGTAGTCCGCCACCGCATAGTACATTCCACGCCCGTAGACCACCGCGATCCCCACCCGATCGACTGCCGGGTTCAGCAGGTTGCGGCGGTGCTCCGCTGAGTTCATCCAGCCGGGGTGAATGAGCTCCATCGAGGAGGCGACCGCGATGTTCTCCTCGATGAGGCTGAAGTGGGCGCCGGCCTGCCCGGTGCGGTCGGTCACGCTCGCCTCGCCGCCGTAGCGGTGGGCAATCTCGCCCTCGGCCACCATCCTCTGGCAGTGCTCAAGCGCAGCACGGGCGAGCGCATCGTCCCACTGAAGCGGCCCGGCGCCTGCCTCGCGCCGCGACTGGTTGGCCTGCGCCAGCAGCCACTGCGCATGCTGGGGCAGGCTGCGGCCCTCTGCCGGCCGTTGCTGCCAGCCCGCCTGCGCCTGCACCGCAACACAAACCCCGAGCATGAGAACCGCAGCCAGCGCGCGGGCAAACGCAGACGGTCTCTTTCCTGGCTCCATAACAGCTTCAACCCTACTCCCGGACGCCTGTCGCGGTATTCTTTTTCTTACCCATGCCGAGCGCTCCCTCCAGCCCAATCCGCACCGCCGCCCGGCTCCTGCGCCACCAGCCGCTGGCCGCCGCTGGCCTGCTGTTGCTGGCGCTCTTCGTTGGCTGCGGGCTGCTGGCCCCCTGGCTTGCCC
>JBAVMZ010000422.1:0-3074 GCA_049690595.1 Occallatibacter sp.
TTGCGGAGGCGATTCAGGAGTGCGGGCATTTGTACTCGATGATGCGGGGTTCGCGGCCGAGGGCGCGGGCAAAGTGGTAGTCCAGCAGGCCGAGGATGGCCGGGAGGCGGCCGATGACGGTGAAGAAGGAGTAGAGGGCGGAGTCGCCGAGTTGCCATCCGCGGGCGCGGCCGTGGCCGAGGATGCGCAGGAACTGGAGCGCGTACGCCACGAGCAGACCGGCGAGCGAGAGGCCGCGAGTGAAGGGCGCAAGCACGAGCGCGAGCAGAGGCAGCAGGAGGCCCCAGAAGAGGATCTTGCGGCGGTCGAGGACGAAGTAGCGCTCGCTGCCTGAGCCGTGGAGCGCGGCCACCTGGGCGTAGGCGTGACCCATGCGGCGGGAGCGGCGAAACCACTGGCCGAAGCGGGTCATGGCGGCATCGTGGAGGGCCATGGGGGCGGCGCTGGCGAGAACCCGCCAGCCGGCCTGGCGGACACGGATGCAGAACTCGTCGTCCTCGGCGGCGATGACGTCGGAGCGGAAACCGTCGACGGCGCGGAAGACCCGGGCGCGAATGAGGAAGCGGCCGCCGGCCGAGGCGATCTGGCCGGGCTCGCGGCGCCACTCGAGGTCGCAGAGACGGTTGTAGACGCTGACCTCGGGATGCAGCTCGCGGACAGCGCCGCAGACGATGGCCGCTTGCGGGTCGGCATCGAGGGCGGCGATTCCCTGCTCCAGCCAGCCGGGGACGAGCGAGCAGTCGCCGTCGAGGAACTGCACGAAGCGAACGGCGGGCGCGAGTTCAATTGCGCGGGCAAAGCCCTCGTTGCGGGCGCGGGCGGCGGAGAAGGGACGCGCGGGATCGAGCTCGACAACGGAGCAGCCGGCAGCGGCGGCGGCCTGCGGGCTGCCGTCGCCGGAGCCGGAATCGACGTAGACGAGAGCGGCGGCCTGGCCGGCGAGCGAGCGCAGGCAGCAACGAAGGCGATCGCCTTCGTTGCGCCCGATGACAACGACCACTGTCTCGCAGGGGCGACTAGGCATCATGAAATCTCGGTCCAGGTTGCTATCAGCCGGACTCCGTGGAAGGCTGGACCGGTCAGTGAGCGCCCGTGCTTGTGCGGCTGGACTGGCCGACGAGCGCGGTTCCCTGGAGCGGCGCGGCCAGCGACGTGCGCACCACCGGCGTGTGATAGGCCAGGTCGGCCACCGTGCTGGTCTCGAGCACGCCCAGCATGGCCTCCTGCGCCTTGAGCCAGATCGGATGAGCCTGGCAGTACGACTTGCGCTTGCAGGAGGCGCCGGAGACGAGGCAGACGTTCAGGCAGATGGGGCCGTCGATGGCTTCGACGACGGCGCGGATGGTGGCCCTGCGGCCGGAAGCGAGAATCTCAAAACCGCCGGCCTGGCCGCGGCGCGAGGCGATGAAACCGGCGTGGCAGAGAGCCTGAAGCACCTTGGAGAGAAAACTCTCCGGAGCGCTGGTGGCGCGGGCAAGGGCGGGCAGCAGGGCGCGTTCCCCGTCAGGCTGCGCGGCCAGATGAATCATCACGCGCACCCCGTAATCAGCGGCCCGCGTCAACTGCATGGATGAACCCGAACGTGGCATCGGTCAACTTCCTCTTCACAATCGATCCTAGCGCGGTTTGCTTCCCGCGGAAAGCCTTTGCGTCCCATTTAGTTACCCCCCGCCGCGTGTTGCGAGGCGCGGAGAGCGGGGGCATGGAGATGGAGACCACCGGGATGCTGAAAGCAGCACGGCCACTCCTCTAAAGATGGGCGCTGTTTGCTGGGCGCGGTGAGACCAAAGGCCCTGCCCGGGACGGCGCATGGTCAAGGCCTGGTGAGCCGTTGCGGACAGCGATCAGCCGAGGAGCTGGCGGCCCACCTTGACGTAGAGCTCGACGGCCTCGTGCAGTTCCTGCTTCGAGAGCTTTTCGTCGGGCGTGTGGGCGACGTGGATGGTGCCCGGGCCCAGCAGCAAGGGCTCACCCCAGTTGGTGAGCTGGGGAATATCGGTGGCGAACTTGGCGACCATGGTGGGCAGGCCGGGGATGGCCTTGAGGCGCACAAAGGCCAGGTCGAGGGTGAAGCTGACCTCGGCCAACCCCTCGGCAGCTTCGAGGATCAGCTTGCGGATGGGGGCGGAGTCAGTGACCAGGCGGATAAGCACCTGCGCCTCGGCCTCGTCGGCGATGACGTTGGGGGCGTGGCCGCCGCGGATTTGGCCTATGTTGAGCGTCGTATCGCCAGCGTCCGGGTCGACGGGCAGGTCAAGTTCGAGCAGCCGGTGGAGCAGCCGGATCATCTTGTGCACGGCCGAGTCGCCCAGCTCGGGGTAGGCGGAGTGGGCCATCTTGCCGGTGGAGCGGAGCGAGACGCGCAGCGCGCCCTTGGAGGCCAGCGCCAGGCGGTTGCCGGTGGGTTCGCCGTTGATGAGGAAGCGGCTGCCTTTGGGGCTGAGGTTGGCGACTTTGGCGCCGGCCGAGTCGCGCTCCTCGCCGGAGACAAAGAGCAAGCCCACGCGGAACCCCTCGGCGCGCAGGGCCTCGGCGGCGGCCACCTGCGCGGCCAGGATGCCTTTTGCGTCGCAGACGCCGCGGCCGTAGAGGAACTCCTCGTCCTCGCGGAAGGGAATGTAGGGCGGCACGGTGTCCAAGTGGGTGGAGAAGACCAGCTCGGGGCTCTGGCCGGGGATGCAGGCGTAGACGTTCCAGCGGGCGCCGTCCGGCGGGCCTTCGGCCGCCTGCGGGACGGGGATCTTCTCAACCTCCCAGCCGCGCTCGGCGAGAAACCCGGCCAGGAAATCGCCCACGGCACCTTCGTAATAGGTGGTGGAGACAATCTCGCAGAGCGTCTGGGTGAGCCGTACGGGATCGAGCGGAGTTGGGGACTGGGGATGCGTCATCTTGAAGCCAGAATACCTTAGAAATTCGTACGGATTCGCGAAGGAGGAACGTGTGGCATGGGCAAACGCATCCTAACCTCCCATGTCACTTCCGGGATCGGCCTTGTAACCGGGCACGACTTCAGTCGTGCCGCAAATGGGCCCAGGAAGCACGGCGGGCTTTAGCCCCTGCATGCGGCATCGGCC
>JBAVMZ010000423.1:0-5345 GCA_049690595.1 Occallatibacter sp.
GGGCCGGGGGCTGCTGCGTCTGCGCGGCAACGACGGCCGCCAGCACTGCGGCAGCTAGGGCGGGGAATGACAAGAAGGTCGCTTTCAAAACCGGGAGTCTCCTGATCGAGCCTGAATTGGGAGCCGATATCCCCAATCTTATGCCGGCGATCTTTAATTCTGGCTGAAGACGGTCCAAAAAGGATCGGCCTTCCGGACGAGCGACAAGGGCCGCACCCGTTCCCCATGAACAAAAGGGATTTCGCAGCGCCCCTATGGGGCGCGAGGCGTCGCTTGGCACCCAACCCAGGGCGGCGCTTCGCTTGCCCTGGGCTATTCTCGCGCCGCCCCTCTGGGGCGGGTGCAGCGGTGGCTCGTTCATTTCAAGCGTAACCCGCGCTGGCGCGTCAGGCTGCTCAGGGCTTCACCTGGGCCGCTCGCGCAGCCGTCGCGGCCCGGAGACGCAGGGATGGCCGGCCAAGGCAAAGCGGAGTGGCCAGTCCAGCGCCGGGTTGGCCGGGTTGATGCCGATGCGCGGGGTGACCAGCACCTCGCCGGCCAGGTGGCCGTCCACCCGCAACTGGAGCGGCGAGGCGGGGTCGAGCAGATCCAGGCCGTTGTGTTTGGCCCGCGTGAGCCCGAGCGCCTGGCAGAGGCGGCTGGGACCGGAGCTCAGTTCGGCGGCGAGCTTTGCCGGCAACGGAATGGCCTCTTCGAAGACAGCCGGATCGAGTCCCCGGTTGCGGGCCATCCGGGCGAGCGAGCCGTCGAGCGCGATGGGGGCAAGCGCGCGCAGCAGCACGCAGCCGGCCCGGCCCTCCACCTCGCAACTGACGTTCATGCAGAAGTATCGGCCGTAGATGGTGTAGACATAGGCGTGCCCCGCGGGACCGAAAAGGACCGAGTTCCGCGGCGTGGGTCCGCGAAAGGAGTGCGCGGCCGGGTCCGGCGGCTGGCCGTGCGGACCCAGGTAGGCCTCGGCCTCCACAATGCGGCCGGCCAGCCACTGCGTGCGGCGGTCTCTCCCGGCGCGGGAAACCAGCAGCATGCCCAGCAGGCGCGGCGCCACCTCGGCGGGCGACGCCTCAAAGAACGCGCGGCCGGGCAGGCTGGCCAGCAGTGCCGACTCCGTCATTTGTGCTTCTTGTTCCATTCCTCGAGCAGCGCCAGCACCTCCTCGGCGTGGCCGGCGGGGGTCACTTTGGGGAAGATATGCAGCAGCTTCTGGTCCCGGCCGATGACAAAAGTGGTCCGCTCGATGCCCCAGACTTTCTTGCCGTACATGTTCTTCTCCTTCAGCACGTCAAACTGATTGCAGACTTTTTCGTCTACATCGGCAAGGAGCGTATACGGAAGGTTGTACTTGGCGCGGAACTTGGCTTGCGCCTTGGGTGTGTCGCGGCTGATGCCCAGCACCACGGCCCCGGCGGCCTGAATCTTCTCAAAGGCGTCGCGGAATCCGCAGGCCTCGATGGTGCAGCCGGGCGTGTCGGCCCTGGGATAAAAGAAGAGAACGACCGGCTTGCCGGCGTAGTCTGAGAGGCGGACCGTGGTGTCTTCGTCGGTCTCGAGGGTAAAGTCGGCGACTTTGCGATTGAGTTCCATGGGGAGATGCCTCGTATGGTAGTGTCAGGGACGCTTGCTCCCGGCAGGAACGATTATTTCCGAAAGAGGGCTCCGGTGTCATTGCGCGGGAGGAAGACGGTTTGGATCGGACGAAAGGCGCTGGCCTGCCTGGCGCTGCTTGCGGCTGTGCCCGCCTGCGCCCAATACACGGGTCAGGTGACCAAGAGCGCCAAGGACAAGCCGCCCGTGCTGCGCTCCATCGCCGTGCTCGAGTGGACGGGGGAGTTCGGCGCGCCCAAGGCCTCCAGGCTGGTTCCAGTGGCCGTACTCGACGGAAGCGACCTGCACGATGGTGGGATTTACCTATCGCGCCCCCAGCCGCTGGCGCTGGCTGGCGAGGTCGAGTACGAGCTGGAGCAGAACGGCAAGATCGTGGGCCTCTACGACATCCGCAACTCCGGCCAGGAGCAGGGCGCCTGGGTGGGCTACGGCGCATGGAAGCCCGCGCCAGCCCCCCAGCCCAAGGCCAACGAACTGGCCGAGATGGTCAAGATCGACGTCAACGACGAGGACAGCGACAAGCCGGTGCTGCACCGCAAGCAGCATCCCGGCGAAGCGCCTGCTGGCGGAATAGGCGCGGGCACGGGCTCCCCGGCTTCCGCTCCGGCCAGCGCGCCGGCCAACGATCCAGACCGGCCGACCCTGCACAAGACGGCGTCCTCGGGTTCCGGCGACAGCCCGGGCACCGCCTCCGTGCCGAAGCCAGTCGACGACGACGATCCCGACCGGCCAACCCTGCGCCGTAAGGCAAACACGCCTGCAGCCGACGACCCGGAACGGCCGACCGTGAAGAAGGGCAAGAAGAAGGAACCGGAGGATTATGGTCACGCCGATGCCCTGGCGGGCGTCACCGACCCCGATCGGCCGCGCCTGAAGCGGGGGCGTGTCACAGGCAACGGCCTGGACATCCTGCCCAGCCTGATGGGCATGCCCGCCGATATGCAACAGGCCGTCGCGGTCTCCGATGCGCGCAACCGGCCCGAGCACCCGTGGAGTTACACCTGGGCCAACCCCGCCGACGAGGGCAAGATGAAGGCGGCGCTCGAAGAGATCGCCCGCGACGCTCTTGGCCTGAAGCCGCCGCCTCCGCCGCCCGCGCCGAAGAAACCCGCGGCCCGCAAAGGCGCCAAGCCCGCCCCCGCACCCGAGCCGCCGGAGCCGCCCGCGCTCGAGGACGAGCAATTCCGCGTCTTCGAGCTGACTTACGGGTCGGGCGCCACACTGGTCTTCAGCGCGCGCAGCCCCGGCGCCGCCGGCCAGCGCAAGTACGTCACGCTCATCGCGCAGCCCGACCTCTACGGCAACGTGCTTTTGTTGCTGAAAAATGTGGCCGATGCCGCCCACCTGGACGACAACCCGCGGATGCGGTTCGTCGACGCCGTCGATGCGCTGGCCGACAATCGCGGAGAACTTCTCTTCGAGCTCCGCGGCGCCACCCAGCGACAGTTCGCGCTCTATCGCATCGTGCGCGGCCGTGCGGAGCAGATGTTCGCGGGCGGCGGCGGCGAGTTCGGGGTCGAGGCGCACTGAGGGGGCACGGTCCACGCCGATTCCGGAGGCGGTCAAAAGGGAGCGGACGGGCGGCCCGCCACACAAATACAATCCGAATTGAGCGTGCAGAAGCTCGCTCACAAAGGAACTTCCCCAGTCATGGCATCCGGAGCAACAACGGTCCCCGAGGGGACCTCGATTCCCCATTCTGCCGCAAACCCCGCCGCACCGCAGACCGCAAGGGTACTGGCGGCGCGTCCCGAGGTCCGCATGGGCCGCGCCGCGACCGTGGGCGACGGCATTAACTGGCTGACCATGACCGTCGTCGTGCTCCTTCACGTGGGCGCCGTGGCGGCCTTGTTCTTCTTCACCTGGCAGCGGCTCGCGGTCATGATGGCGCTCTACGTGCTGGCCATTAATGTGGGTATCGGCATGTGCTACCACCGGCTGCTGACGCATCGCGGCTACCAGGTGCCGCGGTGGCTGGAGTACGCGATGGCGGTCTGCGGCACGCTCGCTCTCGAAGGCGGACCCATCTTCTGGGTGGCCACCCACCGGGTGCATCACCAGCTCAGCGACCAGACCGGCGACCCGCACACGCCGCGCGAGGGCGGCTGGTGGGCGCACGCCGGCTGGATGCTCTGGGGCAATCCCCAGCACGCGCAGACCGAAGCGCTGAACCGCTACGCCCAGGATCTCTGCCGCCACCCCTTCTACCTCTGGATGAGCAAGTACCACTGGCTGCCGATCAGCCTGAGCGGCGTCGCTCTGCTGGTGCTGGGCTGGGCCACCGGCGGCTGGCGCAATGCGCTGGGCATGTTGCTGTGGGGCGGCTTTCTGCGCGTCACGCTGGGGCTGCACTCCACCTGGCTGGTGAACTCGGCCACGCACCTGTGGGGCAGCCGCCGCTTCAGAACTCGCGACGACTCGCGCAACAACTGGTGGGTGGCACTGCTGACCGGTGGCGAAGGCTGGCACAACAACCATCACGCCCATCCGGTAAGCGCGCGGCACGGCCTCGCCTGGTGGGAGATCGATCCCAACTATTGGGGCATCTGGCTGCTGTCGAAGGTGGGTCTGGCGCGCGGGATTCAGGTGGCTCGCATCGATTCGGCGGATCCCAGGCCAGCCGGACTCTGAGAGGCGCGGACGGCGTCCGTCAGGGATATCCTTCGCTCTCCCGTTTCGGCGAATCGGGCCGGAGAGCTTCGTTGGCCGGGCGCCAGCCTCTGCCGCTCAGTGCGTGGGCAGCGGATGCACCGGCGGCGGCGCCATCGTGGGCGGCAGAGGCCTCACTGCGCCGCTGGCTGCCCAGCCGAGCGCGGCTACCCAGCCGAAGATCGTCCAGCCCAGCAGGATGTTCAGCGCGCCGATCCACAGAACCGCCTTGCAGTCCCTGTAGATGGCCAGCCCCGTCGGCACCAGGTACGCCGCGACGATCGCCGCGAAGAGCAGAAAGTGCAGCGGCGCCAGGAGATCGGCATCGCGACGGGCCAGCCCGATAGCCAGGATGACCACGCCGACGGCGCAGAGTCCGGCCACGAGAAACAGGTGATACAGATTCTTCATCTGCCACCTCCCATATTGCGGCTCAGAGTGTAGCTCCGCCCCGGCGGTGCTGCAACAGAATTCGGGCGTGTTTTTGGGCTGGATGTGGCGCTCCCGGCGGGGTATTTCAACCCGTCACATGGCGCTGCGGAGCGCGGCGGTCCCGCAGGAGAAGAAACTGCTGCGGATAGGCGCGAGGCTCGCGCGGAGCGGCAGGAAGCCGTCACATTACGGGGTTATTGATTCCGCGGAAATTAGATTTTATTTCATGAAGTCAAGTTAAATGAGTTTAAGCCCTATAAAAATCCCCCCCGGGGGCCGGCGCATTCTCGGGCAGGAGGTGGGCCTTCGCCGCTATACCGGTCCCAGACTAGCTGTACCCCGGAAGCGATGGACTCAAGTGGCATTTTCCTCAAGAAAATGCCACCTTGCACGATGCCAGCAAGCGCACGGGAGTTCTGGAACCGGTCTACAGCGAAACCTGAGCGGCTGTATCCCGAAGCCGAAACGCTCAAGTCGACGCGACCAACAGGGAGCGGCGACCCTGCAACAAGCTCAACAGGCCACACCAACCCTCGCTTTCGCTCTCGCCTGCATCTCTCGCAGGTCAGCCTGCATCCAATTCCCCTCTCATCGCTCACAATGGAGTGGAAGGCTCCTGCGGCAGCGCGGAGCGGCCCCGGAGGGGTCGATTCTGACGG
>JBAVMZ010000424.1:0-2596 GCA_049690595.1 Occallatibacter sp.
TTACGATCTTGGACTCGGCCTGTTTGACCGTCAGCGCTTTCTCTCCGTCCATGTAATACACGCCCGGGTTCATCGGGATGAGCGAGAGCAGGCGGGCCTCCTCGCGCTCATATTTCTCCTCGGCATCGTCGGCGGCTGCTGCCTTCTTGGCCGTCTCGATTGCCAAGTGGCGCTCGGCCTCGGTCTTCTTCAGGTCGACGAGGCTCGCGGGGATCTCCTCCCAGTCGCTGCGCTCGATGGAATAGTAGCGGATGCGATCCTCTTCCTGCTTATACTCGCTCACCTCGTGCCACGTGCCGTCCTTCAAGTAGAGGCGGAAGTTATCGGCGAGCAGCAGCAGCGGAAGCAGGATGGCGGCGAGCATCAGGCGTAGCATCACGCAAGTCTCTCTCTTTGTGTCACTCGTTTTGAAAATAGCTCACTTTGCAGACCGGCCGGAGACCCGGCGGGCGGCGGTCCCTATCCCGGTGCCGCAGCCGATGGCGCGACTGGAACAACAAGCCGGAACTGGCTGCCTTGCCCCTTCGCGGTGCGGAGTTCGACCCTGCCGCCCAGGTCTTCCATGATGCGTTTGACGAGGGCAAGCCCGAGACCGGTTCCCTGGATCTGCCGCTCGCGGCTGTGGCGTCCGCGATAAAACGGCTCGAAGAGATGCGGCACATCCCGCGAATCGATGCCGGGGCCAAGGTCCTCGACGTCGATGAAGAGCATGCCGGGTTTGCCGGACGAACCGGTGTCCGTCGCGTTGTCGAGATGCGCCCGGACAGTAATCGACTTGCCAGAGGCGGCGTAGCGGGCGGCGTTGGAGAGCAGGTTGCCGATACAATGCGCCAGCGCGGCCGAGTCGGCCTCGGCGGACGGCAGACCGGGGGCGATGTCTAGTTCGACGGCGCAGCCCGACTCGCGCAGAAGCGCCTCGTAATTGCGCAGCGCCGAGTCGATGACCTGGGGAACGTCCACGCTCTGACGCTTGTATTTTGCGCCCCCGCTCTGGATGCCCGCAAAACGCAGAGTCTGTTCGATCATGCCGGCCAGCCGCCGGCTCTCGTCGCGAATCATGGCGCCGTATTCACGCACCGAGGCGGGCGCGGTGACGATGCCGTCAGCCAGGTTCTCGCCGGCGCTGGACAGCACGGCGACGGGCGTTCTGAGTTCATGCGAGACGCCCGCGACGAACTCCATCTGCTGCTGCGCGAGACGTCTTTGGCGCCGGATGGTAACCAGCAAAAGGGCCAGCGCGACCGCCATGAGAGCCAGGACCGCGGTGCTGACCGCGAGGTTGCGAACCCTCACCGTGGCGGCTACGGCGGCCACCGAGCCTTCCTTGCGCCGCACCAGCAGCGTCCAATAACCCGGAGGAGGGCCTTGCGAATCGGGCGCTCCGAACATGCCCGGCACGCGAAGGAGTTGAGCGCTCGCGTCGGCGGCGGCGCCGCCCCACGCTCCCGAATCGAAGACGTGGGCGTGAGACGCAGTGGTCTCAACCAGTACGACGGAATCGCTCGTCTCCGGATCGCCGAAGGAACGGCGCACCAGTTCCGGCAACCACTCGCCACTCATCCAGCGAAGATCGAGCGCCGCGAAGGCGATGGTGGGCATTCCGGGCGGGCCGGGACCTTCGTGCCTCTCCCGAGAGCCTTCGTCTTCGGGCCTGCGCGGCGGCCGAACCATCGCAACCATGAGCGGAAGCGTGTCTTCTCCTGGCGCGGGGCGCGGGCCAGGACCTGGGCCCCGTTGCCAGAGTCGGGTGGCCACTTTCAAATCGTCCGGCAACTCCACGGCACTCCGTTCCCCGGTTTCCGCGGAGCATTGGAACAGCCGGTTATCGGGATCCCGAATGTATAGACCGCGAATCCAGCGGGCAGGGGCGGCCGTGGTCTGCCAGCGTGCGAAGGCCTGGCAGGGATCCACAGGCGGCAGGCCGCTGCCTGGGTGCCCCGGTGACAGAACGCTGCGGTAAAAGCGGCCCAATTCGGAATCAACCTCCGCCGACAACTGATCGGACGAGCGCTGGAGGGTCGCCCGCATTCTGTCGGCGTCGGCCTTTTCCACCTCGCCTATCCAGGAATACTGGAGCCACGCCAGGGCGGGCAGCGCCGCCAGCATCGCAATGAGGAGGACGAGGGCCGGGTCCAGGCGGCGCGGCGAAGTCATGACGACGTCAAGTATACGGCCGGGCGGCCTCCGGCGTCCCGTGCCGCCGCCGGCCGTTCGGGTTAAATCCGCGTAAAGCCTGGGTAAGCGGGACAAGTGGTTGATTTAGCAAGTAGTTAATCGCCGCAAATCCGCGTCTGGGGTTGAATGGAACAAGCAGCCCGTGGAGAATTTGGGCGAAACGGCCTCGATCCTGGCCAGGCAACGGGCTCGGCGGCTGGAATACGGCGGACACAGGGAGCACCCAGTGAAGACGCAACTGATGATTTTGACTTTTATCGGAACGGCAGTTTTTGCACAAGGACAAAGCCAGCCCGCTCCCGCGGTGGCCGAGGGGCCGGGAGTGTCTCAGGGCGGTTCGGACGACGCGCCCCAGGCTAATCCTCCCGGCCCCGGAGAACGCGGTCCTCAGGGACGGCGATTCCCGGGCCCAGGACAACAA
>JBAVMZ010000425.1:0-6904 GCA_049690595.1 Occallatibacter sp.
GCCTGGCTGCTCTTGTTCTTGCGGCGGCGCCGGCGGCGCCGGTGCCCCTGCGACTGCCCCTGCCCGTTGGCCGGAGCCGCCTCCAGTTCAACCGGGGGCTGCGTCGATTCTGTCGTCATGCTTGGACTTCCTGCTGTCGTACTCAACTGCTCTTTGGCTCGATTGCCTCTGCCGCTCTGCTGCGGGCGGCCACTGCTGCCGGCTGGGTCTGGCTCCGTTGCCCTGCGTCGCAAATGAAGAACCGCAACGTCTGCGGCCTGGACGCTTCCGGTCTCAGGGCAGGGCACAGCCGTCCCCAGCCTGCTCTTCCGCATTGTCCAGGATTCCCATTCCCTCGCGGGTCGCCCGCGCCGATGGCGGCTTGCTGCCAGATTCCTGCCGCTACCGGCCACTTCGCCGGTCTATCCGCGGGGCCGTCGCCAGCCTCCGCCATACCGGTTCCAGAATGGCTGTACCCTGAAAGCACTGCGCTCAAGTGGCATTTTCCTTAAGAAAATGCCACCCTGCACGATGTAACAACGGCACGTAAAACCTGGAACCGGTCTAACCTCTTGCCGCCGCGCACACACGCCGAGCCCATTCACAGCCTTCGCGTGTCAGGGTCGAAACGGTGCGCCCAGCGCCTTCCTCAGGTATTGCCCCTTGCCAAGGGAACACCCGCCGCTCGCGGTCTTTCGTTACGTGGGTAGCGAGGCGAAGCTTCCTTTGCTCGGCGGCAAGGCTGCACTTCCCCGGCGGGGTGGCCCGCCTCAGCCGCTTGATGGGCAAGTCAAATACTACAGGGATTCAGTTCCAGTGGCAAGTCCCGTCAAGGGCTGGAGGCTTTGGCGGGGGCACGGAACGCCGATCGGACCCAGGGACGGGAGCAGCCAGGGCGGCGCAAAGGCGCATGAAACGCAGAAACGCCACCCGCGACGGGTGGCGTTCTGCTCTCCTGCGCTGGTCACTGGCCTCCCAAATCATGCGTGGCCGACGGCTCTTGGCCGCCGTGCCTCTGCAGGTTCTCTCAGCCGGTCTCTCCCCTTGCGGGGCCGCTCGTTTGGCGGTTGCTCTTGCCGGGAATCTGCGTCGCTTGGGCTCGCCGGTAATCTCTCCAGCAGCCTCTTTATCACTGGCGCTTTCTATAGTGCAATCAGCGTGCCAAACTGACGCTTGCTTGTTTTCTTTCACTTACCAGGTTCCCGCTGCTGCCCGGCTCTGCATTTTGGAAGGACAGTCCCGGCAACCTTCAGAATTCCGTAGCCTCCAGCTCACCGCTGGCAATCAGGACAGTAGTGCGTGCCCCGCCCGGCGACGAGAATCCGCCGGATCGGCGTCTGGCAGTGGCGGCAGGGCTTGCCGGTGCGCAGGTAGACGCAATGCTCCAACTGGAAGAAGCCGCGCACGCCATCGGCATCGACGTAATCCGAGACCGACGAGCCGCCCAGACGGATGGCGTGGTGCAGCACAGCGCGCAGTGCCTGGCGCAGGCGCTCGAGTTCGGCCCGGCTCAGCCGCCCGGCCATTCGCCGCGGCCGGATGCCCGCCCGGAAGAGGCTCTCGTCGGCATAGATATTGCCCACACCGGCCAGGAGGCTCTGGTTGAGCAGCGCTGCTTTAATCGGGGTCCGGCGGCCGCGGAAGAGCGCAATGAACTCCGCCGCGTCCACCGTGAGCGGCTCGGCGCCGGGGGCGGCAAAGGGCGTCTCGCGCTGGAGGTCGCGCAATTCGAGACGGCCGAAGCGGCGTGGGTCCACAAAGCGGAGTTCGCGTCCGTCGTCCAGCGCCAGGCGCGCGTGTGTGTGCGCCGGCCGCGGGCTATCCTGGCCGGTGACGAGCAGTCGGCCGGTCATGCCCAGGTGGACGACCCACTCGGCGCAAGGAGCGGTCACGCCCTGGTCTGCGCCGAGAGTGCAGACGATGTGCTTTCCTCGGCGCTCGACGCTCAGCAGGACCCGGCCCCCGAGCCCGCGCGCCTGTTGAGCCGGCGGCGTCTTGAAAGGCTCGCGATGGGAACCGAACCAGACGTGGGCGATCCGGGCGCCGCGCACGCGCGCGTCGACGCCGCGGGCGATGGTCTCCACCTCCGGCAGCTCAGGCATGGATCGATTGTAGGGTAAAGTAGGGCCGGGCGCCGCAGGAAGCAGCGCCGGTCACTCTCAGCCAGCGTGCTCGCTCAGTTCGCTGTCTTCCTCCGAATCGTGCACCCTCAGGCTGCTCCATTTTTCCAGATAGACCACGCTCAGGCCCAGGCCGATCACGAAGATGCCGACAGAGACATCCTCAATCATGGTCAACTGGCGGTCCTCTTCGGTGGTCTGGTAGATCACCACACCGTGGATGGAGCGCGGAGTCATGCGCTGCTCCTCCGGCGCGGGCCAGCGCGGCAGCGTGTCCAGGTAGTGTGTGGAGATTACGGCGGAGACGAGCAATCCCGCAAGCCCCGGCAACAGGAACAGCAAGGCGAAAAACCGGAGCGTAGCCAGTTGGGCTGCCTTCATTTCACCAGCCTCTTCTCTGGATGCCGGAGCATCCACCCCGTGTGAAACCCAGCCGCATACCCGCGGAACTTACCAAGCCCGCGGTAAAGGCCCGGAGCCTGAAACCGAAGCCGTACCCTGAGTGGCGGCGCCTCTCAGAGTCACTCCAAAGGCCCATTCCCATAAGCCAATGCGATCGTGGCCGCTCGGATACACGCCCGCACCTTGATTTTAGTACGAGTTTCAAACAGCTTACCAGCAGGATTTGAGGATGAGGGTAGCTAAGTAGTCATCATCTGATACATATAGGTTACCCTTGGAGAGTTACTTTCGTTCCCGATCGCCGCGTTCCTCCGGATCGCGAATCCGGCTGGCCTCGAAGCTGACGATCTTCCACGCCCCGTGGGTATCGCGCGCATAGACGCGCGTGAATCGGAAGCTGCCGGTCAGATCGCCCTCCGGCGTGGTGCCGGCGACCTCGGCGCGCGAGGTCACCAAGGCCGTGTTGCCGTAAAAACGCACCTTACGGTCAGAGAACTCGACCAAGGTGAAGTGCGTGGCGCCGGTGCGCATGTGATTCATCGCTTGGTCGCGCGACTGCAACATGCCGTTGGGCAGGATGGCCATGTAGTCGTCGCCCAGCAGCGCATCCATGGCGGCGACGTCGCCCTTCAGCATCGCCTCGCGCCAGCGCTCTTCCAGTTGGTCGATCTCGTGGCGGCTTTCGTGGCGCTGGTTGCGGGGGATGCCCGGTTTCTGGGGCGGCGCGGCTCCTGCGTACGGCGCAAGCAGAAGAACCGCCCAAACAAGCCCCAACGCGCCCCGCAGTTGCGAAGAAATGCGCATCATCACTCCCGGTGTCAGCGTAAAGCATCGTAGTCCGGCGGAGATGCGCCGGTCAATTGCTTTCCGCCGATACCGGTTCCAGAATAGCTGTACCCCGAAAGCATTGCTCTCAAGTGGCATTTTCCTTAAGAAAATGCCACCTTGCACGATGCAACAAGGGCACGTGAATTCTGGAACCGGCCTAAGCGAAGCGGAGTACTCAACTCATCTTCTTCGGGGGCGCCGGCGCGCAAAGCTGCTCCGCTCCGCCGATTGGACGCGGTGGCTGGCTAAACGAGAGCGGCCAGGTTTTCAATCGAACGCTCGCGCATCTTCTGGTAGAGGCCGCCGACCGCCCAGCGCTTGAAGTGCTCGGAGGCGCGATGCGCATCGAGAGCCTGCGGGCTGGCGTACTGCTCGTAGATGAGCACCGTCTCCGGATCGCCTTCCACCTCGTGCGGAACATAGCTGACGCACCCCGGCTCCTGACGCGAGGCAAGGGCGAGCTGGCGGAGGAATTCGGCCACCTCGGCGCGGTCTTCCGGAGCGAACTTCATGCGGACAAGGAAGCTGATCATCGACGGGTCCTCAAGCCCGGGCCGTCGCGCGCCGGGCGGAGTGTTCAGTCTACGCTTTCATGGCATCCAGCGCAGCCGCGAACTCGGGCAGCAGCATGGTCTGCTCGCGGTCGGGGCCGGTGGAGACCATGCCGATGCGCGCGCCGCTCTCCCGCTCCTGGAAGCGCAGATACTCCTGCGCGGCGGCGGGTAGCCGGTCCCATTCGGTGATGCCCTCGGTCGAGCTGCGCCAGCCCTTCAGCTTCGTGTAAACGGGCTTGATGCGCTCCAGGCCGCTGACGTCGGCGGGGATCTCGTCGGTCTGGCGGCCGTCGATCTCGTAGGCCACGCAGATGGGAATCTCGTCGAGTTCGTCGAGGACGTCGAGCTTGGTGACGACCAGCCACTCGGCGCCGTTGACCTGGTTGGAGTAGCGGAGCAGGGGCATGTCGAGCCAGCCGCAGCGGCGGGGGCGGCCGGTGACGGCGCCGTACTCGTTGCCGCGCAGGCGGAGGTGCTCGCCCACAGGCTCGTGAATCTCGGTGGGGAAAGGTCCCTCGCCCACGCGGGTCACATACGCCTTGGTGACGCTGACGACGGTGCCGATGGCGGTGGGACCGACGCCGGTTCCCGTGGCCGCGCCGCCTGCCGTCGCCGACGAGGAGGTGACGAACGGGTAGGTGCCGTGGTCGATGTCGAGCATGGTGCCCTGCGCGCCCTCGAACATCACGCTGCCGCCCTCGGCCAGGATCTTGTTCAGCAGCCGTCCGGTGTCGGCCACGAAGGGACGCACCAGCTCGGCGGCGGCGGCGTACTCGTCGTACATCCGGGCCGGGTCGAGCGGGTCGGTGCCGTAAAGGGCATGGACGATGGCGTTCTTCTCGGCGCAGGCGGCTTCGATGTGGGTCCTGAGCAGCTCGGGATGCAGCAGGTCCACGATGCGCAGGCCGCTGCGCGCCATCTTGTCCTCGTAGGCGGGGCCGATGCCGCGGCTGGTGGTGCCGATCTTCTTCCGTCCCGGCGCGCTCTCGGCGGCCAGCTCGATCATGCGGTGATAGGGCAGGATGACCTGGGCGCGGTTGGAGACAAAGAGCTGGCTGTCGACCGCGACACCGAGCGCGCGCAGCTTGGCCACTTCCTTGAGGAAGGCGATGGGGTCGAGGACCACGCCGTTGCCGATGATGCCGCGGCAGTTGGGACGCAGCACGCCGCAGGGAATCAGCTGCAGCACGAAGCGCTGGCCGCCAATGATGACCGTGTGGCCGGCGTTGTGGCCGCCGGCGTAGCGCGCCACCGCGCTGAAGCGCTCGCTGAGCACGTCCACGATCTTGCCCTTGCCCTCGTCGCCCCACTGGGCGCCCAGTACCACTGCAGTCTTCGCTCGCATGACGAATCCGTTTCTGGCGCAAAGCATCAGCGCAAACCCAGCGCAATGCACCGTTTCCGATGATAAACCCAGTCGCGGTCTTCGACTGCGCATTGCGGCAAATGCGCCAGGCCAATCGCAGGAAGATGTGGACTGCAAGAAACGTGATGTTTTGAAAGGGCACGACTTCAGTCGTGCCGCCAGTTCTGCCGAAGACTCCTGGGCTTTAGATGGGATGAGACGGCTGGTCCCGCGGAGAGCTAGGCTTTCCGCAGCGCACTCGAGGTGCTAGGAGGAGACCAGCCGATGAAGAAGGTTAGCAAACAAATGCCGAAGATGGAAGCGACGGACAAGCCGGAGATGACCCTGGGCCTGGATCTGGGCGACCGCTACAGCCACTATTGCCTGTTGAACCAGGACGGGGAGGCGGTCGAGGATGGGCGCATGCAAAGCACCGAGGCGGCGCTGCGGCGGCATTTCGAAGGTGAGCCGCGCCTGCGCATCGCCCTGGAATGCGGCACGCATTCGCCTTGGGTCAGCCGCTTGCTGACCACGCTCGGCCACCAGGTGATCGTGGCCAACGCCCGCAAGATCCCGGCCATCACCGGCAGCGAATCGAAGAACGACCGCAACGACGCCGAGAAGCTGGCCCGCTTCGCCGCCTACGACCCCAAGCTGCTGTCTCCGCTTGAGCATCGCAGTTCCGAGCGCCAGCTCGACCTGAACCTGATCCGCGCGCGCTCGACGCTGGTGCGCGCCCGGACCATGATCGTCAACGCATTGCGCGGCCTGATCAAGAGCGCCGGCGGCCGTCTGCCCGCCTGCTCGACCGAATCGCTTCCCGCCCGCGCGCCGGCTGCCATTCCGCCCGCCCTGGCCGCGGTCGCCACCCCGCTGGTCCAGCAGATCGCGCTGCTCAATGAGCAGATCGACGGCATGGACAAGCAGGTGGAAAAGCTGGGAGCCAAGTATCCGGAGATCGACCTGCTGCGCACCGTGCCCGGCGTGGGGCCGATCGTCGCCGCCGCCTACGTGCTCACCCTGGACCGGCCCGATGCGGCCACGAACCGCTCGGCCGGCGCCTTCCTCGGCCTGCGTCCCGGACAGAGCCAGTCCGGCGGCGCGGACCCGCAAAGACGCATCTCCAAGACCGGCGACGGTTGTCTGCGCAGTCTGCTGGTGCAATCGGCGCAGTACATCCTGGGCCGTTTCGGTCCCGACTCCGAGCTGCGCCGCTGGGGCCTGAAGCTGGCGGCCACGGGCGGCAAGCGCGGCAAAAAACGCGCCATCGTTGCCGTCGCCCGCAAACTGGCGGTGATTCTGCACGCCATGTGGCGCAGCGGCCAACGTTTCCAAGCCTTTCCGCAACCGGCAACGGCCGCGGCATAGCGCCGCACCTCGGGCAACCGGAATGCGTTGCGCCTCAACCGCAGTCGAGCTTGAAAGACAGTAGCGAAGCAACAAAGGTCTGAGCACAGGTTTTCAGCAAAAGTGGCAAAAGCAAATCAATCTCGTGTCCGGGTGACTGCGAGCAGGGGCCGGGTCGTAACAGGCCGAGCTTTAGATAGCAGCCCCGATTCATCCCCATCGGGCCCCATCAGGCACCGAGCCCAAAGCGGCTCCCAGCGAGTGCGTATAGAAGCCCGAGATGAATCCAAAAAACACGAACGAAAGGCAAAAGCAAATGCAAAAGCAAA
>JBAVMZ010000426.1:0-2040 GCA_049690595.1 Occallatibacter sp.
GTCCTCGCCCGCGCTACAGCCCCCGCACGAACCCAAACCGGCCCTGTTCATGAGGAGCGCCGGCCGCTCTACCGGTCGGCCATGGCGCGGCGGGCGGAGCGAACCTCGGCGGCGAGGACCTGGAGGATCTTGATGGCGACCGCGGGCGTGGACTTCATGAGGGCGTTCAAGTCGTCGCGGGAGACGAAGCGAATCTGGGCGCCGTTGCGGGCGATGGCGGTGAGGGTGTAGGGCTCGTTGCCGATGAGTCCGGGAAGTCCGAGGAGCGAGCCGGCGCGGGCCTCGACGTCGACGACCGGCTGGCCCGAGGGGGTCTTCATGGTGAGGGTGGCGTGGCCGCTGTCCAGGATGTAAAGGCCGGAAGGCATCTCGCCCTGGTGGAAGAGGACGCGGTCGCCGGAACAGGGGACGGGGGCGGAGCGTTCTTCGAGCACTTGAATCAGATCGGGGTCGGCGAGGAACGCCGAAGGGTCGAGCTTCATGCGGTATCTCCGGTTCGAATCGTGGAGGAAGGGCGTTGGCCGGTCATTTGCGGCTGGTTGACCTATGGTTTCACCGTCGGGAGTGACGCGTGTGTGATGGGAATCACCTATTTCTGGTCACGGGAGAGCGGTCCTTGTTTCGCCGGGGAGATGAAGGGGGAAGCGACTGTGCGGCCGGCGGGCGATTGCCGCTGTGGTGCGGGTTTGCCGCTGGTGGACAAGCGCGGTTGGGGTTCGTGCCCGTCCAACCCAGCCGCCCGTGGTGAAAGTCCTAAAGGTCGAAGGACATCCCTCAGGGGCTGAAGCCCGTCCCTTCCTATCGAGCAGTTAGGGCACAACTGAAGTCGAGCCCTTTCAGAACCTGGCTTTCGCCACGGGCTCCCAGGCGCAAAGGCAAAGACGCGGCGAGGGTGGGGTACCCGAGGGTTTGTGCTGCGCCCGATGAAAAGCAACCGCAGGTCCTTCGACTCGCTGCGCACGCTCAGGATGACAGATTTGTGGTAAGTGGATTTGTTTGTGTGGCTTGTGCGCTGTTCATTTCGCACCGTAACGCGACGTGGCGAGCCGGGGTGCTCAGGATGACCGCGTATCTCCTGGCATGGAGTTCAGATGCAGGAGATGGTTTGGACCCTAGCGCAGGCGGCGGCGGATGAGGTCGAGGGCCTGCTGCGAGGCCCAGAGGCGGACGCGGTCGCGGTCGCCGCGGAAGTTGCGCTCGACGACCTCGGTCTTTTGCGGGTCGGCCAGGGCGATGTAGACGCGGCCGACGGGCTTCTCGTCGGTGCCGCCGGTGGGGCCGGCAATGCCGGTGACGGCCAGGCCGAGCGTGGCGCCGGTGCGCTGGCGGATGCCCTTGGCCATGGCTTCCGCCACCTCGGCCGAGACGGCGCCGTGGGCGGCGATGAGCTCGGGCGGGACGTTGGCGAAGGCGGTCTTGAGCGGGTCGGCGTAGACGATGGCGCCGCCGAGGAAGGAGCGCGAGGCGCCGGAGATGGCCGTGATGCGCTCGGAGATGAGGCCGCCGGTGCAGCTTTCGGCCACCGCGAGCGAGGCCTGGCGCAGGCCGAGATAGTAAAGCACGATCTGTTCCAGCGACTCGCCCTCGGAGGAGTAGAGCCAGTCTTCGAGGGCCTCTTCCATCTTGCCGGCCAGTTCGTCGACGCGGGCCTGGGCGGCGCGCAGGTTCGACTTGGAGCAGAGCAGCGTGAGCTGGATGTCGCCGGGCTTGGCCAGGATGGTGGTCTCGATGTCGGGGTAGAGGGAGTAGATGGGGGCCAGCAGCTTGTCGGCCTGCGACTCGGGGATCATGGCGGCCTTGAGCGTGCGCCGGGCCAGGAAGCGCGGGGGGACGATCGAGCGCAGGCGGGGCAGGCACTCGGCGTCGAAGAGCGGGCGGCACTCGTGGGGCGGGCCGGGAACCAGCGCGATGAGCTTGCGGTAGCCGGAGAAGATGGTGTCGAGCCACTGGCCGGGAGCGCTGCCGTTGGGGTTGGGCAGCAGCGTGGCGCCTTCGAGGACGTCGGCCTGCTTGAGGTTGTTCTGTGGCATGGGGATGCGC
>JBAVMZ010000427.1:0-2668 GCA_049690595.1 Occallatibacter sp.
GCCTCGGCCGAGGCCCTGGCCGCAGTGGCTCCCCGCGAGCAACTCCTCTTCGACTTCGGCTGGAAGTTCCAGTTCGGCCACGGCACTGACCCGGCGCGCGATCTGGGCTTCGGCAACAGCCAGGGCGACTTTGCCAAGACCGGAGAGTTCGATTTCGCCCAGGCCAAGTTCGACGACTCGAAATGGCGCACACTCAACCTGCCGCATGACTGGGCCGTCGAGCTGCCCTTCGTCCACGACGATGCGCAGATGTCGCACGGCTACAAACCGCTGGGACGGCGCTACCCGGAGACCAGCGTGGGCTGGTACCGGCGCGAGTTCGACGTCCCGGCCGGCGATCTGGGCCGGCGCATCGCGGTCGAGTTCGACGGCGCCTTCCGCAGCGTGCTGGTGTTTGTGAACGGCTGCTTCATCGGCCGAAACGACAACGGCTACGCCCCCTTCCGCTTCGATCTGACCGACTACCTGGCCTATGGCGCGAAGAACTGCATCATGCTGCGCGTGGATGCGAGCTTCGGCGACGGCTGGTTCTACGAGGGCGCGGGACTCTACCGGCACGTCTGGCTCACCAAGACCGATGCGCTGCACCTGGGCAAATGGGAAAGCTACGTGCGCTCCGAGGCCAAAGGCAACACGGCCTCGCTCAGTCTGGCGACGGTGGTGGTCAACGACGGCAAGCAGGCCGAGACGGCCAAGGTCACCTGGCAGATCCAGGACGCGGCGGGCAAGACCGTGGCCACGGCCGAGGCCGCGCCGCAGCAGGTCGCCGTCGATGGCTCGGCCACCTTCACCGCGACAGCGAAGATCGCCAACCCGGCCCTCTGGTCGCCGGATGCGCCGAATCTCTATTCGGCCATTGTCACCGTCGAGGCAGGCGGCAAGGCGCGCGACGCCGAGCGGGTCAGCTTCGGCGTGCGGACAGTGGTCTTCGATGGGGAGAAGGGCTTCTTCCTCAACGGCAAATCCATGAAGATCCAGGGCACCTGCAACCATCAGGATCACGCCGGCGTCGGCGCGGCGCTGCCGGACCGGCTGCAGTGGTTCCGGCTGGGAGTGCTGAAGGAGATGGGCGGCAATGCCGTGCGCACCAGCCACAACGCGCCGACACCGGAGTGGGTGGAGGCCTGCGACCGCATGGGCATGATGATGATGTGCGAGACCCGCCAGATGTCGTCGAGCCCCGAGGGGCTGGCGCAACTGGAGGCGATGGTCAAGCGCTATCGCAACGCGCCGTCCATCGTTCTCTGGTCGGTGGGCAACGAAGAGAACCAGTTGCAGAGCCCCATGGCCGAGCAGGGCGCGAAGATCGCCGCAACCATGGTGTGCCGCTGTCACGAACTCGACCCCACGCGCGTGGTCTCGGCGGCGGTGAACGGCGACAACAAGAAGGGCGTTTCCGACGCCTTCGACATCATCGGTTTCAACTACAACCTGCACTATCCGGAGGCCTACCACAAGGCGCACCCGAAGATGGCGCTCTACGGTTCTGAGACGGCCAGCCACATCAGCACCCGCGGGGTCTACACCACCGATCCGCTGCGTAACACAGTCGAGTCCTACGACGGCGTGGTGCCGTGGGGCGAGACCGCCGAGGAGTGGTGGAAGTTCTACGGCGGCAACGAGTGGGAGGCCGGCGGCTTTGCCTGGACCGGCTTCGACTACCGCGGCGAGCCCACCCCGTACGGCTGGCCCTCCATCAACTCGCAGTTCGGCATCGTCGACATGTGCGGGTTCCCCAAGGACTACTACTTCTACTACAAGGCGTGGTGGGGCAAGGAACCGATGGTCCACCTGTTCCCCCACTGGAACTGGGTGGGACGCGAGGGCGACGAGATCGCGGTTTGGGCGTACTCGAACCTGGACGAGGTCGAGCTGTTCGTCAACGGCAAGAGCCAGGGGAGCCAGAAGGTGCCGCGGCTGGGCCACGTGGCCTGGAAGGTGAACTACGAGCCTGGGTTCATCGAGGCGCGCGCCTCGAAGGACGGCAAGGTGGTGCTCGTTGAGAAGCGTGAGACCACAGGTCAAGCGGCGGCCATCCGGCTTACCGCCGACCGAACCGAGATCGACGCCAACGGCGAAGACGTGGCGGTGATTAAGGTGGAGGCGCTCGATAAGGAGGGCCGCCCGGTGCCGACGGCGAACAGCCTCATCGGCTTCAGGGTCGAGGGCAACGGCGCGCTGATCGGCGTGGGCAACGGCGACCCCAACTGCCAGGAGAGCGACAAGGAACCCAAGCGCTCGCTCTTCAATGGCCTGGCGCAGATCATCGTGCAGGCAACCAAAGATCCCGGCGAGATCCGCATCATGGCGCACAAGGAAGGCTGGGAAGGGCCGGGCCTGAGCCCGGCAAAACTGACGATCGCCACCAGGAGAGTGGAACCGCGGCCGGCCGTCGACTGAGTTCGGTTCTCCTGCCGTCAAACGAAAGCGGCCTGCGGCGCGGCACTCCCGGTGGGTGTCCGTCTCAGGCCGCTTTTCTGTCTCTGGCAGGCCGGCCGCGCAGAGTCGATCGACAACCTGCGGAAAAGACTCCAGACATGGCACGAAAAGTGTGTCAGGGCACGACTTCAGTCGTGCCGCAAGCCGATGAAAAAAGGTAGGGCTTTAGCCCCTGCCGCTGCTCGGGCGCCGCTACGCCGACCCGGTGACCTTTTCCGCAGCCCGTCAT
>JBAVMZ010000428.1:0-5997 GCA_049690595.1 Occallatibacter sp.
GCGCTGCGGTTTGCGGGTCGGCGCTGCGGTTTTGTGGCTCGCGGGCAGGGGACGGCGGTGGCAAATTCAGGGGTAAGGAAAAAGCCCAGCCGGGAGGGCTGGGCTTTTGGGGCGATCCGAGGGGGTAGCTTGCCCCCTGAGGGCAAGGGCCGATCACGGAGTGACGAACTGGGTGGCGTGGTTGCCGTGGGGGACGATGAGGACCGCGGTGGGCTTTGTGCCGGTGGGGTAGGGGTTCGCCTGGGTCTCCTTGAGGGTGCCGTTGCTGGGGTCGAGGCGGAATCCGGAGACGGAGTTGTCGAGGAGGTTGGCGGTGTAGACGTAACGGCCTTCGGAGGGGTCGAGGGCGATGGAGACGGGCTCGGCTCCGGTGCTGTTGTTCTGGCTTCCGGTGACGTTGACGACGGCCGAGGGGGTGCCGGTGGCGAGGTCGATCTGGTAGCCGGTGACAGTGGCATCGAGGGAGTTGGCCACGTAGATGTACTTGCCTCGGGGATCGACGACGATGGCGGCCGGCTCGGAGCCGGTGCGGAAGGGGCCGTTGATGAGGAACTGGAGCGTGCTTTCGGAGTAGATGGAGTAACCGATGAGCTCGTTGGAGGCGAAGTCAGTGACGTAGACGAAGCGGTTGGTGGGGTCGGCGGCGAGGGCGGAGGGCTTGACGCCAGCCTTCCACGGGGAGCCGGTGGCCGGGGCGAGTGCGCCGCTGGAGCCGACGGCGAAGCCGTAGATCCATCCGGGATTGGCGGTGGAGGGGGTGGCGCCGCCGGGGTTGTAGGCCGACTGGTCGTAAGCGGTGACGAACACGGCTTTGCCGTTGGCCAGGACGAAGACGCCGGTGGGGACGATGGTGTCGCCGGGGAAGCCGGAGAGGGTCAGGCTGACCTGGTCGACCGCGGCGCCCAGGGCGCCGGATTTGATGGGGAAGACGGTGAGCGTGGCCGAGCTGGCGCCGGAGACGGCATAGAGGAAGGTATTGGTCTGGTTGACGGCCATGGCCACCGGGGTGGAGGGGAGGGTGACGGTGTCCTTGGCGGTGAGGGCGCCGGTGCCTGCCAGGGTCATGTGCACGATGTTGGAGCTGTCGGCGTTGGCGACGTAGAGGTGCGCATAGTCCGAGGTCGAAGCCAGGGCGACGGGGCTTACGCCGCCGGAGCCGACGGCCGTGCCGCCTTTGCGCAGGGCGCCGGTTTCGGAGTCGAGCGCGAAGGCGGCGATCTGGCCGTTGGCGCTCTTGTCGACGGAGGCGTTGTTGGCCACGAAGACATAGTCGGCGGTAACGATCTGGCAGGCGGTGAGCAGCGAGGCAGCCAGGAGGCCGAGGCAGGAGACCAGCACCAGCTGGCTCGATTTGGAGAACTTCATGCGCTTCCTTCGTAGCGGGCGACGAGCTGCGTGCCCGATGCAATCCGTTTAGGTTGTCCCGCGCAAACGGCCTGGGGACCGGGGCGGGGTGTGAGCGGGAGGGCAGTCTTCCCGCCTACTTTTTGGAGCCGTGGGGGATGGCCGCCACGGCGGTGGGTTGAGCGTTGGCCAGGTAGGGCGAATTCTGCGAGTTGAGCAGGGTGGAGCTGCCGGCGGTCATGGCGAATCCGGAGACGTTATTGCCGAGGAAATTGGCGGTGTAGATGTACTGGTTGGTGGAGGGGTCGACACCGACGGCGACGGGCTGGCTTCCGGTGGCGTAGACGCCCAGAGACTTGAGGACGCCGGCGGAGGCCGAGTAGACCTGGAGCGTGGAGTCGAGGGAATTGGTGACGAAGACGTACTTGCCGGTGGCATCGACGGCGAGAGCGGAGGGCTGGTCGCCGGTGGAGACCTGGACGCCGGGGGTGAGGCCGCCGGCGGAGATGGCGAAGGGGAGGACGCTGCCGGTGATGTAGTCGGTGAGGTAGAGGTTGGCGCCGGAGGGGTCAACGGCGATGGCCGAGGGCTGGACGCCGGCGGGATAGGGGACGCCGCCGTTGAGGGCCGAGAGGGCGCCATTGGAGGCGGTGGCAAAGGCGAAGAGGTAGCCGGAATGGGGCGTGACCGAGGTGTCGTAAGCGGCGACGTAAAGGGCGGAGCCGTTGGCGGCGATGGCGGCGGGCATGAGCACGTGGCCGGGGCTGGAGGGGAGCGCGAGCGGCCAGTAGGTGAGGGCGCCGTTGGTGACCTCAGTGAGGCCGCCGCCGGCCACGGACTTGGAGGATGGCGCGATGTTGAAGACGCCGATGGAGCCGGAGCAGGGGGCAGCGGGGGAGCAGGTGGGGAGCGGCTGGTAGGTGTCGGCGACGAAGAGATTGGAGCCGGCGACGGCGACAGCGATGGGGAAGACGCCCGGGGTGTTCACGGTGCTGGTGGGGTAGAGCTTGCCGTCGTTTCCGATGACGAACTGGACGATGGTGTTGTCGTCGCGGTTGACCACGTAGAGGTTGTTGTGGTCGGTGGAGACGGCCTCGGCCACGGGATTACGCCCGCCGGAGGGGAAGGGCGAGGTGGGAATCTGGCGCATGTGGCCGGACTCGGAGTTGACCTCGAAGACATCGAGTTCGCCGTAGTTGTTGACACCGGCGGCGCGGGAGCTGGCCACGAAGACAAAGTCGGTGGTGAGGGTGCTGCCGCAGGCGGCCAGGAGCGAGGCGGCGAGGAGGCTGGCCGCGGCAGCCAGCACGAGCTGGCTCGATTTGTTCAACGTCATGCGCATCTTTCGTCGGCGAGGACCACGGCGGGGTCCCGTACATCCAGTTTGGAATCGAATCCCTGGGAGGGGCATGGCCTGCGCCCAGGGCTTCGGCTGCGTTCACGTCGTGCGTAGACCGGGCCACGGAGGCTGCCGAACCGGGCGAGACCGGGATTTCGGCAGCCTGCCGCGGAACAGGCGCTCTAGTTGGTACGACCGTCGACCAGGCACCAGGTGGCCGGTCCGCTCAGCGAGAAGCTGCTGTTGTTGTGCAGGACCGAGAGGGTGCCCGCATTCTGGTCGAGGACCCTTCCGGTGACGGTGGAGTCGTTGTAGTTGGCGGTGTAAATGAACTGGTTGGAGGGGTCCTCGACGATGCACTGGGGCCCGGAGCCGGTGGGGAAGGGCTCCTTAGGCATGGGGGTGAGCTCGGATTGGGCCTTGTTGATGACCCAGGCGGCGATGCCGTTCTGGGTGAGGCCGGTTCCGGTGTTGTTGTTGCCCTGATTGGCGACGTAGACCCAGTTGCCCTTGGCCTCGACGAGGAGCTGAGTGGGGTTGGCGAGGGTCGGGTCGTCAGGGACGGCGCCGCCGGTATGGGCCTGGAGGGCGCCGCCGGAGCCGACGGAGTAGGGCAGGATCTGGCTGGGCGAGGTGACGCCGTTGACGGTGATCGCCTCGTTGTCGAGGACGTAGACGGTGCCGGCGCCGTAGTTGATGGCGGTGGCGTCGTAGATGTTGAGCGGCTGGGAGGAGTTCTGATTGATGGTGAGCTGGCCGTTGCTGCCGTTATAGGTGTACGGGAAGACCGAGTCGCCGGTGGCGGGGGTACCGCTGAGGGTGAGGAGGCTGCCGCCGGCCATGACGAAGTCGATGGGGTCGGCCGGGATCGGGAAGTAAGGGAGCGGCTGCCCGGAGGCGGAGGTGACCTGAGCGTTGACGACGATCTGTAGGCGGCCGGTGGTCTGGTTGACCGCGTAGACCTCGATGGCGCCGCAGGAGGTGGCGGAGGGGCCGAGCGCGAGGGAGCAGGCGGCGGCGGAGGGGGCGTCGTGATCGAGGATGAAGACGAAGTTGCCGTTGCTGTCAGCGATCATGCGCTCGGGGTTTAGGCCCTGGGGATAGAAGGTCTGCTGCTGGGTGAGAATGCCGTTTCCGCCGACGGCGAACTGGGTGATGTTGGAGTGGGCGCAGGGGTCGGCGGTGGAGCAGTTGCCATCGCCGCTGCCATCGACGCCGCGGTTGAGGACATAAAGGAAGCGGCTTCCGGCGAGCAGGACGGCGCGGATGGGGTTGGCACCGCCGCTGGCAACGGGAAGGCCGGAGATGGAGGTCAGCTTACCGGTGTTGTGATCGATCTTGAAGCCGCTGACGATGCCGTTGCCCGCGGGCTGGGCAGTATGGGTCCCGGTGACGTAGAGGTAGCCAACCGAATAACTCTGAACGCAGGAAGTGACGCTCAGGACGACGCCGGCAGAAAGGGCGCTCATCAGAAGGGCCTTGCCGAATTTCTTAAACTTCATGAGATTCCTTCATCCTGGCCGGGCGTGCGCCGCCAAGTTTTGATCGTTCCACAGCAATGCTGGGTTGGGATTGGGTCCCTGTTGCATTGTAAAAGCCGAGGGCAGGTTATGCCTAGAGCGGCTGGCCATTTCCTGGGCTTTGCCGAGCGCCACGGGCCCGGGCCGGGGGCTGCGCGGGGCGCGGGCAATGCTCAGCAGAGCGGGCGCGCGGGCAGTACCGGTCTCAAGGCTCGTATGACCTTTGGACCCTGGGGAGGCGGGAAACGTCAACCTGCCGCCAGCGGGAAAAATGCGGGCAGGAGGGCCATGAAAAAGGGGGCTGGGGGGGGCAAGCGTCCTGAAAGAGGCCCGAGGGGGGTGAAGCCCGGACTTTTTCTCCGCGTCTTGCAGCGCGAGTGAGCTGGCTAAGGAAGGATCCGGAATGAAAGGCGAAAATCCGCGAGAATCATCCCGCAGGGGCTAAAGCCCGGTTGATTCTATGGGTTTTACCGGCACGACGGAATTCATGCCCTAGGAAGAAACAAATCCGGTGGCTGGCCGGCATCGAGTGCGGGCGAGGACGCCCGCACCACAGCCGGCCAGGAGGCCTGCGCTACAGTTTCATGTCCCGTGGGTCGGCAACGACGGTGGGGAACTAATAAGAAACATGACCGGTCGGGGTTCGTGCGGGCCCACCCTGGGCGCAAAAACAAAGGCGCGGCGAGGGCGGGGCACCCGGCCTAGCGGGGCACCCGGCATCGATTTTCGCAGCGCTCCGGGACCTGAGACGACCACGGGTCAAAGGGGGCCGGCGTACGCGGGCAATCTCTCCGCCCCCCGTTCACCCCTGCGGCAATGGCCCTCCGAAAAGCCGCCTCAGTGAATGACCACCGGCATGCGGTGCTTGCACCCGCACGAGCGGCGCAGCACGATCTCCACCGGCAGCACGATCTTGTTGCCCGTCTGCGGCAGCTCGCCGCGCGTAATGCGGTCGAAGAGCAGGTTTGCCGCCACCCGCCCCATCTCCTGCGCGGGCTGCCGCACCACGGTCAGCGGCGGCGCGGTGAACTCGGCCATGTCGAAGTCGTCGAAACCGGCAAGCGCCACGTCGGCCGGGATGCGCACACCGAGGTGACCGAGCGCCGTGAGCACGTAGCGCGTGGCGAGCGTGTTCGAGGTGAAGATCGCCGTGGGCGGCTCGGCGCCCGCCAGCTTCCGCTCGACGGCGTTCAGGGTATCCTCCTCCCATCCACAGCCGAAGAACGCGTCTTCGGCCAGACCCGCCTCCTGCATCGCCCGCCGGTAGCCCAGGAAGCGCGCATTGATGGTGAACAGGTCCCGGCTCAGCCCCATGAACGCGATCCGTTTGTGGCCGTGCTCGATCAGGTGCTCGACCATCCGCCGCGAGCCGGCCGTGTTCTGCACCGTCACCACGTCCAGCGCGGGGTCGGCTACCGGCCGGTCGAAGACCACCACCGGCGTCCGCCCGAAAAGCGCGCGGCTCAGACGCGACTCGCGGTGCCGCGCCGGGATCGCCACCAGCCCGTCCACGTGCCGCTCGAGCATCCGCTCCGCCTCGGCGTACTCGGCCTCCGGGTCCTCGTTCGAGGTGGTGATGATCACCGAGTAGCCGTGCTCCTTGGCCACCGCCGCCACCGCGTGCGCGCAGTTGGCAAAGAACGGGTCGTAGAGATACGGGATGATCAGCCCGATCGTCCGTGAGCGCTGTCCGCGAAAGGCCCGCGCCAGCTCGTTCGGCCGGTAGTGCAGTTGGTCGATGGCCGTCCGCACCCGCCGCGCCGTTTCTTTGGAAACAGGCACGACCCCGGAGAG
>JBAVMZ010000429.1:0-2472 GCA_049690595.1 Occallatibacter sp.
GGCAACTCGAACAGCTCGAGCTCCGGCTGGAAGAGTTGGAGACCGCAAGTGCCGCGGCGGAAGCAGCATCAGAACCGCACCAACGAGTTCAACTCCAGCAAAAAGCCAGTCCCGGCGGCGTCCGGGAGGCCATCGCCCGATCTCAAGGGGTCCCCAATTCGGCCGGGCGGGGCGCGATTCGGCCGACCCAGTAAATACGCTTGCCGTCCCTGTCGAGGAGCGGGGCGCGGCCGAAGGTTCTGCGCAGCGAGTCCGCCCAGCGGGCACGCTTTGGCCGGGGCGGCCGGGAACAGACCCCGGCGCCCATCGCTGGGGTCCGGCAGTCGAGGACCTTCTGGAAGTTGGCGCGCAACGCCGGCCGGCTGCCTGGGTGGTCCCAGAGAGGACGGCCGTCAGCCAGGATTCCTTTTATGCTCGGTCTGCCGTTCATCGGCCCGGTCGAACGGGCAACGGCATTCCGATCGGTCGATTCAGTCCAGGTCTTTCCATGAACGCGATTGGTCTGTGATTCGCGCTTTCCCAGGTCCCGGAACACGGACCTGAGGCACCCGGCGGAGGCCGCCCGTTGCGTTTGCCGCTTTGGCGCGGGCATCCCTGAGCGCGCAGGCAGGAGTCTGCTGCCTGGGGTCTCAAAGGACGTGAAAAGGGAGGGTTGGGATGGTGGGCGCTGCAGGATTCGAACCTGCGACTTCCACCGTGTGAAGATGGCACTCTACCGCTGAGTTAAGCGCCCCCATATTGGTCTGGCTCAGGGCGAGCCAATGGGGCATCCCATGGGTTAGAGTAACACCAGCAGGGCTTTGAAGCCAAACCGGGGGCGGAGGACGCATGTGGTGCGCCTCCAGCCGACCGAAGACTGCCGCCGATGCGCTTTCGCTTTCTGCCAACCCGCCATGCAACCGGCTTTCCCCCTGACGGGGAGGCGTCGCTGGGCTCCGTTCCGGGGCTGGGCGGACTCGTGAGTGGACTCGAGCGGGCGGGCGGCGGCCCTGGGTCGCGCCCCGGACCCTCTGTTCACGCGCGTGAGGACGGCGCGGGCGAGCAGGAATCTTCCGAAACGGCGCAACCTTTCGGCCCCGGCGGGGTTGATGAGGATATGGCAACCCTGGTCCTGGACAACTCGGCTCTGGGAGCGGGAATGACGGCTCGGCCCGGCGGCAAACCGGCCACCGCGGCCGGCCCGGCGGACGACGCGGCCATCATGTTGCGCGCCGCCGCCGGCGACGAATCGGCCTTCAATTACCTGGTGCGGAAGTATCACCGGCCGATGATTCACTTTTTGTACCGCATGGTGCATAACCAGGCGGTAGCCGAGGAGTTGGCGCAGGAGGTTTTCCTCAGGGTTTACCGCTCGCGCGAGAGCTATCGTGCCGAGGCGCGGTTTACCACCTGGCTCTATCGCATCGCGACGAACCTGGCCGTGAATTACGCGCGCGACACGCGCCACGAACGGGCGGCGCAGAATGTGTACCTGGACGCGCCGGACGCGGAGACAGGCACCACGCCCGACGTGGCCGACGACGAGCCGACGGTGGAGCAGCGGCTGCTGCGCGCAGAGCGCATGAAGGCCATCCGCAACCACGTGATGGCCCTGCCCGAGCGGCAGCGGATGGCGGTGCTCATGCACAAGTACCAGAGCATGGACTACCGCCAGATCGGCGATGTATTGAAGTTGAGCGAGTCGGCGACCAAGTCGCTGCTCTTTCGCGCGTATCAGACTTTGCGCGACCGATTGAAGGACTTTGTTTGAGGCAGTGGCCGGAGTGGACCGGCAGGGAATTGGGGGTGACCGTGATGGAACGCACGATGACAACTTGCACCGGGATGGAAGAGCGGCTGGCGGATCTGCTGCTCGCGCCGGAGACCGTTCCCACTGGGGTGCGCGAGCACCTGGCCGGCTGCGCGGTGTGCGGCCGCGAGCTGGAGGAGCTGCGCGCTACCCTGACGCTGATGGACGAGTGGCAGGCTCCCGAGCCCAGCCCCTACTTTCTCACTCGGATGGAGGCGCGCAGCCGCGAGCAGCGCGAGGCCGGGCCGGAGGGCTGGCTGGCGCGGCTGCGCGACCGCTTCCTCTTCGGTCCGCAGATGCACACGCGCCCGCTGGCGGCGATGGCGATGACCGTCGTGCTCCTCCTGGGCGGCGGCACGTACCTGGGCATCACCGATTGGGACCAGGCGCCGGCGCCGCCTGAGCAGACGGCCGTGGTCCACGACCTGCAGAATATGGATTCGAACGCGCAGTTGCTGGACCAGTTGGAAACGCTCTCCAGCAGCAACGATAACGGCGATTAATCGGCGGGCCGGCCGATTCGGGCGGATCGCCGGCTAGCCTTTGATATGGGACGGCATGGGGGCCGAAAGCAAATGAGTGGCGCGGTAAGAGCGGTTGGAGCAATGGCGGCGCGGTGGGTCCTGGGGACGGCCGCGCTCCTCCTGCTTTCTGTGCCCGTTGGCTGGACGCAAGGCCAGCAC
>JBAVMZ010000430.1:0-1585 GCA_049690595.1 Occallatibacter sp.
AGGTGGTCCTGCCCACGGCGCGGCCTGACGCCTCCGCCCCGGCCGTCGCCCAGGCCGCACCGCCCGCACTGCCGGCGCGCTGATCCGCCCGGGAGCTGTTTCGCCGGAGTCCGTTCGCCATGCCCACCTCGCAGCGTCCTCAGCGCAATCTCACTCCGGCCGCGCGGGCCAAGCATCTCCGCGTCGGGCGGTTCTGGTTTGTCTGCCTGCTCTTCTTTCTCTGGGCCGTGGTCATCGGGGTCCGTCTCTTCTGGCTACAGACGGTCCGCCACCAGGAGTTTCTGGAGAAGGCCGAGAAGCAGCAGGAGCGTACCCGAGAAGTGGCGCCGCGCCGCGGTATCCTCTACGACCGTAACCTGCGCGAACTGGCCATGACCGTGCAGGCCGACTCCATCTACGCCATGACCGGCGAACTGGGCAGCAAGGAGGCCGTGGCCAAGATGCTGGCGGCGCTGGTGCACACCGATCCGGACGACGCGTTCACCAGCGAAGACGCAATTGCCGACCGCCTCAATTCGGGCCGCAGCTTTGCCTGGATCGCCCGCCGCGCGAGCGAGCAGACATCGGCCAGCGTGCACGACCTGATCCGCACGCAGAACCTCAAGGGCATCTATTTCCAGAAGGAGTTCCAGCGCTTTTACCCGAACAACGAAATAGCCGCGCAGGTGCTGGGCTACGTGGGCGTGGACGACAACGGGCTGGGCGGCCTGGAGGAGAAGTATGACGCGGCGCTGCACGGCAAGCCGGGCACCATGTTCACCGCCGTCGATGCGCGGCGCAAGATTCGGGGCTCGCTCGAGCACGAGCCCGAGCCGGGCCAGAACCTGGTCCTTACCATCGACCGGAACATCCAGTTTCTGGCCGAGCGCGCGCTCGATCGCGCCATGGAGCGGACCCACGCCGCCAACGGCACGGTGGTGATTCAGGACGTGCACACCGGCGAGATTCTGGCGCTCGCCATCCGGCCCACCTTCAATCCCAACCTCTTCCGCCACACCACGCCGGAGCTGCTGCGCAACCACGCGGTCAGCGACCCGTACGAGCCGGGGTCCACCTTCAAGCTTGTCACTTACTCGGCCGCGCTCGATCAGCACGCCGTCACCCCCGACGACATGGTCGACTGCTCCGGCGGCCAGATCACCGTCGGCGGCCAGGTGATCCACGACGACAAGAGCGACCGCGGCCTGGGCAGGATGACTGTCGCCATGGCCCTTGCCCATTCCAGCGACGTTTGCGCCATCAAAATGGCCCTCAAGGTCGGTCCCGACCGCTTCTACCAGTACATCCGCGACTTCGGCTTCGGCCAGCGCTCCGGCGCCGAAATGCCCGGCGAAACCCGCGGCCTGCTCAACAAGCTCTCGCGCTGGTCTCCCTCCTCCATCGGCTACATCGCCATCGGCCAGGAGATTTCGGTCACTCCCATTCAACTGGTCAGCATGGTCTCGACCATTGCCAATGGCGGGGTCTACCTGCCGCCACGGGTGCTGCTGCCGGGCCAGGTGGACAACGCCGCATCCGGCCCGGCGCCTGCGCAGGCGCCGCTCGAACCCTCGCCCGTCAAGTTGAATGGCGAGCTGCCCAACCC
>JBAVMZ010000431.1:0-9760 GCA_049690595.1 Occallatibacter sp.
GCAAAGACCAGGCCGAATTGCCGCGCGGCCTGGTGGGCGATGGCTTCGAGCGGGGGCAGGGCGGCCGGGTCGGCGACCTCCCGGGCGAGGCTGGTGACGGAGTGGTCGCGGATGCCGCAGGGAACGATCAGCTCGAAGTCGGCCAGGTCGGTGGTGACGTTGAAGGCGAAGCCGTGCGAGGTGATGCCGCGGGACACATGGATGCCGATGGCGGCGATCTTGCGCTCCGCGCCCGTGCCCTGGCCGCACCAGACGCCGGTCAGACCCGGGATGCGTCCGGCCGGCGCGCCGAAGACGCCGCAGAGCCGGATGAGCGCCTCCTCCATCAGCCGTACAAAGTCGACCGGCCCCATGCGGTTGCCGGATTCGCTGCGCAGCGTGCGCAGGTCGAAGATGGGGTAGCCGATGAGCTGGCCGGGGCCGTGGTAGGTGACGTCGCCGCCGCGGTTGATCTCGTGCACGGTGACGCCGCGGCGGCGCAGCAGCTCGTCGGAGGCAAGGATGTTGGCGCGGTCGGCGTTGCGGCCCAGCGTAATCACGGGTGGGTGCTCGAGCAGCAGCAGCAGGTTGCCGATGCGCCCCTCGGCGCGCAGGCTCGCCAGCTCCTCCTGGATGCGGAGAGCCTCGCCGTAGTCCACGCGGCCGAGATGGAGGTATTCGATCATCGCTGCCTTCCATTGTAGAAGGCGGCCGGCCCGTCCACGCTTCAGGACTGGCCGGTGGGCTTGACGAGCGCGGAGAAGGCCGGCCAGACGCGAACCGTCACAACCGCCCAGAGGACGGTGCAGATCAGCCCCGGAACGATGGTGGGGGGCGCAAGGAGGATGTGGAAGAGAAGGATGTTGAAGAGGATCGGCCCCAGGATGGTGAGCGCCAGCGGAACGAAGCGATTGATCAGCAGCAGCAGGCCGCTGAGGACCATCAGGGCCGAGACCGCCTGCATGTAGTGGGAGCTATTCAGGGCGTGGATGAAGTCCCCAGCCAGGCCGGTCGGCATCTGCTTTGGATCGGTTGGGATGAACGGGAAGATGCCGTTCGACCCGAAGACGACGAAGGCGAGGCCGAGCAGGTAGCGGGCAACGGTAGCGATGATTTTCATGAGACCTCCAAGTTGAGGGAAATGTATGCGCGGGGAGGCGCGATGCCGGGGTTTCCGCAGGCCGGAGAAGACGCGCGCTTCGGTAAAACTAACATTCGAGAGCGACAACGCGCAACGGAGATTCTGCGCGGGGCGAGCAGAAGAGGCGGGTGAGGCGGAGAATGAGCGATGGATCCGAGCGCGCAATCTACTGGAGGAACTCGCGCCGGGCCGCAACCCGCTTGACGAAGTTGCGCTTTGCTTTGAATTGGACGAGCATCCGGTCGAGCAGACCGGCGAACTCCGCACTCTTTCCAGAGGCCCGGGCCGCCGCGGCAGCCTGCTCCAGCAGGGAAACCCCATCGCTGTAATCGCCCGTAGCGCGTTGGATCGATTGTTCGGCGAGGCGCAGATAGACGGCCTGGGCGTCGTCCGGGTGCTGCTGCCGGCGCAGTTCTGCCAGCCGCAGCCAGAGGCGATCGTCGCATCCACCTCCCTGCGCTTCCGCCCAAGCCTCTTCCACCCTGCCTTCGTGAAGAAAGATCTCCACCAGCAGCGAGCGGTCCTGCCGCTGGAATCGCCAGCTGGAAAAAAACGCGCCCTCTTTGGCGGATCGGGCGCCGCCGCCGGAGCAGGTCTTCCGCGCATGTGCCAGCGCCTGCGAGCGCCAATCCTCCCAGTCTTCGGCTGCGCGGGCAAATTTCTCCAGGTTTTTGTAACGCCCCAGGTCCGGGCTGTCGCGAAATTCGATCCACACGATGCGCAGCGCGTCGGCGTGGCGTTGGCATTGAAGATACTCCTCGGCAACAAGCATCCGCAGCCCGGCGCCCTCGTAACCGGGGAAGGCTTTCATGCCTTGCTCGGCCCATTCCAGGGCCTTATCCCGCTGGCCGGCCTGGCGATAGATGGCCGCAATGCGCTCGTAGCTGGAGGCATAGCTCAGGTCGCGCTCCAGCACGCCAACCATATCTTCCACGTTGCCGGATTTCCGCGCCCGCGACTCCATGATCCCGGTGATCGCGTAGCGGCCTTCCTCGTCTTCGTGGCCGCCGCGCTCGGTCTTTACCGGGAGCTTGGCCCAGGCGGCCTCTGCCAGATTCCAGTAGACCGCCAGACCTTCCCGGCCCAGCACCTCGGGGTAGGTTTCCGCGGCATCGTGCCACTCGCCAAAGCCGCCCTTCAGTTCCGCTTGAAAGAGCCGACGCGCCAGCGCGACCGGGTCCGGTCTTGCCTCCATGCAGGCTTGCAGGTGCAAATCCTGGAGCCGTTCCAGCAGCGGGCTCATGTAACCGTCGGAGTCGTCCACCTGTTCGATTGCCGACGACAGCCAGCCAACGCCGGTCTCGCACAACTCGATGACACCGGCGGCCTGTCCGCTCTTCAACAACTCCTCCGCCAGATCGATCGCCGCATCGATCTGAGCGGCATATCCGTGCATCTCGCGATACTCCACGAAACGGCGGGTGCGGATGGTCTTTTCCAGCGCCTTGCGGGCCAGGGCCAGGCTTGCCTCCGGCCCCTTGCGGAGTGCGGCCATGCGGACCAGCTTTTCCCGCAGAGCCGTGTCGTCTTTGGACCACTCAAGCAGCAGCTTCACCAGCGTCGCCTTGTCGGTGGCATCGAGAACGGCGGCAATGTCCTCGCCGGTGACCGGGGCGGTTCCGGTCGCCTTCACCGCGCGGCCAGAGCCGGAAGGGCTTTTGGGCGGCGTGGATTGAGCATCCAGCCAGGCCAGGGCCACAGCGACGCAGTGCTTGCAGAATTCGTCGTCCAATCCCAGAGGACAGTTGCAGTCGTGCTCCAGACCCTCGGCCGTAGCCGTCAGCTTGACCACGTATTCTTCGGTGCCTTCGACAATCGCCTCGATGCTGTTCCCGAGTTGCACCAATTCGGTAACCCGCCCCTGTTGGAAGTAACCCACGCCACGCTCGAAGTAGCGTTCGCCAGCGAGGTGGAGAATCAGGCTGCGCGTCAGGATTTGGCTCAAGAGGGCGGAATCTGTCATAAGGCTCACCGCCATTGTAGACAACCGCGAAGGCAACCTGAAGCCGATTAGGACAGCCGGTGCGCAGGTGTTCGTGGAGGTGTAAGCGAATTCAATTCGCGCTACACTAGACCCTGGCAGGAGGACCGGGCGGTCGCTGCCGGGGGCTATGCGCGCAAGCGCCGGGCGTCCGGGGGAGGAAAGTCCGAACTCCGCAGGGCGGTGTGCCGGATAACGTCCGGGACGCGGGCTTGAAGGCCCGTGGACGGCCAGTGCCACAGAAAAAATACCGCCTCGGCTACCCTTTGCCCGCATCCGCTTCGCGGGTCTGGTCAAAGGCCACCGGAGACTCGTCCGGGTTCGCCTGGACGGCAAGTTCTCCCGCCGGGGTAAGGGTGAAAAGGTGCGGTAAGAGCGCACCGCTGGCGCAGTAATGCGTCGGGCAGGGTAAACCCCACACGGAGCAAGACCAAATAGGGAGGAAAACGCAGCCACAGAGTCAGGCTGCGTTGCGCATCGGCCCGGTGCGCCCAGGCGGCTCGAGCAATGGCCGAAACCTCCGGGTAGGTCGCTGATGAGCGTCCGCGGCGACGCGGCGCCTAGAGGAATGACCGCACACGACAGAATTCGGCTTACAGGTCCTTTTGCCGAATGTACCGCATGACAGCCCCGGTTGGGTGAGCCCCGGCCGGGGCTGGCCGTTTTCGAGGACAGCGGAGTCGGCCACGATGGGTCTGGAAACGGCCGGCTGGCTCTGCGGCCGCCCGAGTTCGGCGACCCCCCTCCCCGGCTGTTACCATCGACCCATGCTGCGCGTAAAACTGCTTGACCCGGCCGCCAAGGCCCCGGTGGTCGCCCACCCCGGCGAGGACCTTGGCTACGACCTGTTTGCACTGGAAACCGTAACCCTCGAGCCGCACCAGACAGTGCGTTTGCGCACGGGGATTGCCGTGGAGGCGCGGAACCCTGGGACCGGCGCGCCGTTGGGGCTGCTGGTTCGCGACCGCTCGTCGATGGCCTCGCGCGGGCTCGCCACGACCGGGGGCGTCATCGATGCCGGATACCGCGGCGAGGTGCAGGTGGTGATGACGAACCTGGGCGCGGTGGCGGTGGAGTTGAAGGCCGGCGAGAAGATCGCCCAGATGGTGCCCGTGCCGGTATTGACCGGCGCTGTCGAGGTCGTGGAAAGTTTGGAAGATTCTCTGCGGGCGGAGAAGGGGTTTGGCAGCTCGGGGAAGTGAGGCGAGCAGTCGGCTCTGAGCCCCAGCTTGATGGAAACTGGATAAAGGACTCCGGCCGCCCCATCTTTCCGCGCCTTCTTGAGCGAAACCAGAGTTGGTGTGGCCTATTTAGCTTGGGGCAGGGTCGCCGCCCCCGGTTGGTCGCGTCGACTTGAGCGCCCTGCATTCGGGGTACAGCCACTCTGGTTTCGCTGTAGCGGAAGGGTGGGAGAGCATGACCGCCCGTCCGGACTGATGGTCGCTTTGAGCGCGAACCGCGTCCGGCCCGGCTTCTTCCAGGGAATGCAGTCTATCCCGGAGGCCAGCCGAGCGGCCGTCCGCCCAGCAGGTGCAGATGCAGATGGTCCACCGTCTGCCCGCCGTCCGAGCCCGTGTTCACCACCACGCGATAGCCGTTGCCCAGCCCTTTCTGGCGGGCAATCTCGGCTGCGGCCCACTGCAGGTGGCCCAGCAGCGCTTTGTCCTCCCCGGCCGCAACGGCCAGCGAGGCCAGGTGCCGGCGAGGCGCCACCAGCACATGCACCGGCGCCTGCGGATGGATATCGGCAAAGGCGTAGCAGTGCTCGTCCTGGTAGATCGCCGACGAGGGGATGCTTCCTTCAATGATCTTGCAGAAGAGGCAACTCATGTTGCCCCCAGTGTACAGGAGCTTTCAGAACTCGGTCAGGCTCAGTACGTTTCCATCCGGGTCCTGGAACCAGGCGATGCGCGCGCCGGACGGCGCCTTCCAGATCGCGAGCGGCGACGTGTCGTTTAGGCCAGGGTAGCGCAGAAACTCCACTCCCGCCGCAGTCAAAGCCGTGACTGCCGCCTCGATCGACGCAACCTCCCAGCCCAGGACGGTGAAGGGCGCTGGCCGGTGGTGCTCCTTCACCGCGGTCACTCGCAGCATGGTGCCGTTTGCGTCGAAGACGGTGGCGAATCGCGCATCGTCGTCGAGAACCCACAGGCCGATCACGCCCTCGTAAAAGGCGCGCGCCCTCGCCAGGTCCGTGGTGGGCACAAAGGCCACCAGCTTGCTTCCGCCCAGGATCGACACTCCCACGCCGTCGACCTCCTTGACGCCGGAATAAGCGCTCTAGCGCCGCCCGTGTCCCCGCGGCCGCACCGGCGACGCCACCGGCAGGTCCGTCTTTCCCGCGGGATACACCGCCAGGAACCGGTCCTGTCCCTCGCCCGAGCTCGCCGACTCCACGCCCTCCATCGAGCGCAGCGCCAGGTGCAGAAGCCGCCGCTCCCGGCTGTTCATCGGCGGGAAAGCATAGGGCACGCCGGTGCGCCTCACCTTCTCGGCCGCTGTCTCGGCGGCCAGTCGCAACTCCTGCGCGCGCAGCGCCTTGAAGTTGCCGGCGTCGAAGCTCACCAGTTCGTGCTCGCGCTGCTCTAGCCGGAGCATCTGCGCGGCCACGGTCTCCAGAGCCCGCAGCAGCTCGCCGTTGTGCTGCGTCAGCAGCGGCGTATCCGGCCCCGCCAGTTCCACGTAAATGACGCGTCCTTCCAGCCCTTCCGGGTCGCGCGCACCATCGCCGGCGGTTATGCGGTACTTCAGGCGCATCCCGCCCAGCTTGTTCAAGCTGGCAAGAAACCCGGCAATCTTCTGAGCAGCCTGCTGCAGATCGGCAATCGGCATAACCAACAGTATCGCAGAGCGCGCCGGGCGGCGGAGCGGGAAAATCGAACCGCCCCCCGCTCAGCGGCGCGGAAGGAAAAACGCCCGTCCGAGCGCGGCTCGAACGGGCGTGGAAGCCGTTGCTCGATCTTTCTATCTGCGTCCCTGGATCGTGCGCGGGCCTGCGCCCGCCTTCTTCGCCGCGCGCCGAGCCGCGATCGCGTGCATCTCCTTGCCGATCGGCGACTGGTTGATGGCGATCTGCATCCCCAGGTTGATCAGGTTGCCCGTGCACCAGTAGAGCGCCAGGCCCGAGGCGAAGTGCCACAACGTGAAGCCCATGATCACCGGCATCATGAAGGCCATCATCCGCCGCTGTGCCGGGTCCATTCCCGGAGAAGGCGTGATGTACTGCGTCAGGAACATGCTCACGATGATGATGGCCGGCAGAATGTGCAGCGGGTCGGCCACCGACAGATCGCTCAACCAGAACCAGTGCGCCTGCCGCAGCTCCACCGCGTTGTAGAGCACCCGGTAGTAGGCGAAGAACAGCGGCATCTGCAGCAGCATCGGCAGGCAGCCGCCGTACATGTTCACGCCCTCGGTCTTGTAGAGCGCCATCATCTCCTGGTTCATCTCGGCGCGCTTCGGATCGGTGGCCTTCAGGTTGGCATACTTGCGCTTGATCGTCTCCACCTTGGGCTGGATGCGCATCATCTTCAGCGACGAGCGCATCATCATCACACGTGTCGGCAGCAGAAACAAATTGAAGATGACGGTGAAGATGATGATCGACCAGCCCCAGTTGGCCGCCACGTGGTTGTAATTGAAACGCAGCGCCAGGTAGAGCGGCTTGGCCAGTACCGTCAGCCAGCCGAACTGGATCAGCGGCTCCAGCGACGGCCCGTCCTGCTTGCCGTCCGGCCCGTTGGCATGGATCGTCTTCAGCTGGTCCAGCTGCTTCGGCCCGGCGTAGAGGCGCAAGCGCGTGTAGCCGCTCTGGTCGCCCACGGCCAGACCAAGCACGTCGGCCGGCCGCTTCTGGCTGTTCGGGTCGCTCGGGTCGCTCGGCAGGTCGATCGTGTTGTGCAGCGTCATCACCGTCGTCCGCGACGGCGCGTCCGGCAGGAAGGCCGCCGTGAAGTAGAGATCGGTGATGGCCGCGTATTCGTACGGCTGGTCCAGCGTCGCGCTGCCGCTCACCTTCGAGGCGGCCTCGGTGTCCTGCTTGCCGTTGATCGACCAGGCGAACATCGACGGCGTCCGCGCCATCGGCATCGGCACAATCTTCCCCTGGGCGGAGGAGAACTCCTCCATGTCGCCCAGCCCGGCCGGCCAGCTCACGAGCGTCCGCACCGGCTGTCCGTTGCGCCGCACCGCAGCCTCCACCGTCACCACGTAGCTCGCGTCGAAGCGCACCGTCTTCAAAACGTCGAGCGTGCCGTCAGAGTAATGGAAGGTCAGCGCGCTCGTGGCCGGTACGGCTGCCTTGCCGTTCACCGCGGGCGCCGCTGTTGCGCTCACCTGGTAGAGTGCCTCGCTGAGCTGCTTGGTCAGCCCTGTGTCATACGTGACCAGCGAGAGCGGCAGCCCGAAGCGCTTCGCGGCCTCGGCCTGCACCATGTCCAGCGGCTTGCCCGACGTGTCCTTGTAGTTCTTCAGAATCCACTGCTTCACCTGTGCGCCCTGGTTGGTGAAGACGATGCGGAAGTTCTCGTTCTCGACCGTGGTCTCGGAGACAGTAGTGGCAGTCACGGTGGGCTGCGCAGGCTGGGCCGCGGCGGTAGCCTTGGCAGTCTGAGCCTGCCCGGCCGGCTGCGGCGTGGCCGGCTGCGCGCTCTGCTGCTGCTGCTGGCTCTGCGCCGGTTGCGGCGCGGTGGCTGGCTTCGGCTTGAAGAAATACTGGTAGCCCAGCAGGACCACAAGCGCAAGCAGGGTGAATACGAGCAAGCCGCGCGAGTCGCCGCCGCCGCCTGAGTCGCCGCCCTGCGACGGAAGATTGGGATTACGAATTTCTGCCAAAGGAGGCTTCCTGTTCCTTGCGGGCGCGCCGTCCGGCGGCCGCTCTTCTTATGGTAAAGGCTGGCGGGGAGAATGGCGTGGAATCGGCGGCGGAACCGGGTCCAGCCCGCCCCGCGCAAAGGGATGGCAGCGCAGAATCCGCCACGCCGCCAGCATCGACCCCTTCAGCGGCCCATGCCAGGCGATCGCCGCCTGCGCGTACTCCGAGCAGGTGGGCAGGTAGCGGCACCCGCCCGGTGACAGCGAGTGAATGGCCGGCGAAATCCACCGCCGGTAAAATGCAATCCCTACCAGCAGAATGCGAGTCATGATGTCTGCCCGGGCGTGCCCAGCTCCGCGGCTGCCTTGCGTATCCGCGCGGCTTCCACCCGAGCCTGCTCCAGAATACGCACAACCTCGGCTTCCAGTTTCGCGAATTCGAGGGTGAGCACCGTGCGCCGCGGGTGCAGAATCAGGTCGAAGCCGGCCGGCAGCAGCTCCACGTGCCGTCGCAGGGCCTCGCGCATACGCCGCTTGATGCGGTTGCGCTCGTGCGCCTTGCCCAGTACCTTGCCCGCCGTCAGCCCCACGCGCGGCCCCGGCGCGGCGCCCTCGGCCTGCGGAGCAAGGAACCAGCTCATCGACGCACTCTGCCGCTTGCGCGCCCCGGCGTAGGCGCGCTGATAGTCCGCGTGCCGGCGCAGACGCACGTCTGTCAGCGACTGGCGCCGTCGGGAGTCGGGGAGAATGCTCATGGCATTGCCGGGAGTGGCCTGGAAAGGCTCGGAAGACCCGGGTCCGGAGAGGCCGCCGCGTACGGGGGCGCAATCCGGACTGATCGGCAGGCGGGGACTAGTCGCGGAAACCGGCGCTGACGGCCACGCGCTTGCGCCCGATGGCGCGGCGGCGGCTGAGCACGGCGGCGCCGGCCTTGGTCTTCATCCGGGCGCGGAAACCGTGCGTCTTCACACGCTTGCGCCGGTTGGGTTGAAATGTGCGCTTGGGCATAAAAATGCGCTCCTCTATCGATCGGAAATTCTGCGCCTTGACGGCAAGTATTAAGTGTAACCCAGATCGGGCCGGGAATCCAGCGCGCCCCCCTGGCCGTCGCCCCGGGCTGCTCCGGCACAAGACAAATCGGCTCGATCTGCGGCAGAATGGAAGAGGGAACGGTCACTCCGGAAGGTCCACAGGTAACACCCTCCACGACTTTCACCACCAGTGGTGCAACGAACGTCCACGTCCCGAAAGTTATGTGAAAGGGGCATTGCATCGAGGGGGAAATGTGCTACTCTGAGTCCCGTTCAGCTAGTTTTTGAGCGCCTTTAGGCAAGTGTGTTTCATCCCGGGCCCCGCCGCACCAACTGGGGCCGCCCAGCGGAATCGAAGCAGTCGGCTGTGAGTAGATGGGCGGTGAGTTTCTGTCACCGTCGCGAGAGAGCTGCTGCCTCAAACCCCGGATGAACCGAAGCGGACATCACCTGTCGGTGGCGCAGGCAAGGATCGGTACGATGGCATTCGCGTTTTCTCAGGCTTCACCTCCAAATCCATGGTTGCAGATCCTTTCGGCGCTAGAAAAGAAGGTCATCCGGCAATCTTTCGAGACCTGGCTCAAACCCACCCGCTACAGCCACTCTACCGGCCGGACGCTCTATGTACGCGTCCCCTCTCCCGAGTTCCAGCACATCGGAGAGAAGTACGGAGACCTGATCCAGGAGGCCATCGAAAACCTCGTTCTCGAGTACGACGACGTTTCCTTCGTGACCGCCGAGGACGACCCGTCGATCCCCCCCCCGCCGCGCCGCGACGGCGGCTTCCCGCCCCTGTCCGCACACGCTCCCTCGGCG
>JBAVMZ010000432.1:0-4702 GCA_049690595.1 Occallatibacter sp.
CCTCCGCCGCATCGAGCCCGTGGCCCAGCGCGAAGCCCTGGCCGCCGCCGGACTGGTCATCGAGGCCGTCAGCGAGCGCTTCGATGTCAAGGCCGAGCTCTTCTCCGCCCTCGACCGCATCCTGCCCGCCGGCGTCATCCTGGCCACCAACACCAGCTCCATCTCCATCACCCGCCTGGCCGGCAAGACCCGCCGCCCCGCGCAGGTCATCGGCATGCACTTCTTCAACCCCGTGCCGGTGATGGCGTTGGTCGAGGTGGTCCGCGGCATGGCCACCTCCGACGAGACCTTTGCCCAGGTGCAGGCCTTGGCCGTCAAGCTCGGCAAGACCCCCGTCGCCGTCAACGACGCCCCCGGCTTCGTCTCCAACCGCGTCCTGATGCCTCTGATCAACGAGGCGGCCTACACCGTGATGGAGGGCGTCGCAAGCCCCGAGGCCGTCGACCAGATCTTCAAGCTGGGCATGGCCCATCCGATGGGCCCGCTCACCCTGGCCGACTTCATCGGGCTCGATGTCTGCGTGGACATTCTGCGCGTCCTCCAGGAGGGCTTCGGCGACCCCAAGTACCATCCCTGCCCGCTGCTGGTCCGCATGGTCCACGCCGGCTGGCTCGGCCGCAAATCCGGCCGCGGCTTCTTCACCTACGGCCACTAGAGCATTTTCCGAATTACTGTAGACCGGAGCCACACACTCAAGTGGCTTTTTCCTCAAGAAAGAGCCACCTTTCACTGCTCTCAAGATGTCAACGCAAATTCGGAAAATGCTCCAGGCCGGCGGGGGCTTGCCGAACCTTCGGAAAGATGGTCGTCTTCGGCTTTCCCCGAACGGCGTTATCCTGAGCAGCCTGACTCGCTCCGTCGCGTCACGGCTGCAATGAGCCTGGAAACCGCAGTTGCCCAGCAAAAGGGCACTGGCATGGAGGCGTCTTCGGGGTCGACGGGGGAGGATGCGGGCCACGCTGTATAGGAAGAAATTCCGCAAAAATGCCGGTCGCGCGTTGGAGGGAGCCGACGCTGTCATGTAATCAGTCTCCAGACCGGCTGTTGCGCGGGTCTCCTGACCCGCGCATCCTTCCCTGGCACAGACTCAATCGAAGCCTTGTTTTTGGCGAGATATCTGGCACTCAGACCCAAAGCCAGAAGAAGAGCACCAGGAAGAGGATCATCAGTTCGGAGTAAAGCAGCACCATCACGCCGGCGAAGTAGAAGTTGAGCCTGCGGCCCATGCACCCGCCGGTTTCGATCATGCCCCAGAGGGCGAGGGGCACGAGCAAGGCGTGCCAGTTGGAGGGATGTGGGGCGTCGGGCGCGGGAAAGCCGGCCAGCAACATGGTGCCTGCCAGCACCGCCAGCGAGAGCGGAACGCCACGCACCAGCGAGGGGCGCTTGAGCCAGGCGGCGATCCGGCGGGGCAGCGGCACACATTGAGAGTATCTTGCCCGAGGGGCGCAGGCGCAGCACGCCCTTGCGAGGCTGCGCCTGCCGCGAGCCCTCAGTCGAAGAGCTTGCGCATCAGGTAGGTGTAGTACTCGGCTCTGGTCCGGGCTTCCTGGCGATTGTCCGCGCCGGCGCCGTGGCCGCCCTCGGTGATCTCGTCGTAAAAGAACGGGTAACCGAACTCCTCCATGCGGGCGGCGAACTTGCGCGCATGAACCGGTCCGACACGGTCGTCGCGGGTGGTGGTGAAGATCAGCGGCTCGGGATACTTCATCCCAGGCTTGAGCTGGTTGTAGGGCGAGATGGAGGCCAGGAAGGCGCGCTCCTCCGGCACCGTGACCGAGCCGTATTCGCCCACCCACGAGGCGCCCGCCGAGAGATGCTCGAAGCCGAGCATGTCCAGCAGCGGCACCTGGATGACGACCGCCTGCCACATCTCCGGATGCTGGGTGAATTGAACGCCCATCAGCAGGCCGCCGTTCGAGCCGCCAATGATGCCCAGCCGGCGCGGCGAGGTAATCTTGCGGGCGACCAGGTCCTGGGCCACCGCGTAGAAGTCGTCGTAGATGCGCTGGCGGTGGGTCTTGAGTCCGGCCTCGTGCCAGGCAGGGCCGAATTCGCCGCCGCCGCGGATGTTCGCCAGCACGTAGACGCCCCCGCGCTCCAGCCACAGCTTGCCGTTGACCGCGGAGTAGTTGGGCGTGGACGAGGACTGGAAGCCGCCGTAGGCGTTGATCAGCGTCGCGTTCGCCCCGTCGAGCTTCATCGCGCGCGGGTGGACCACGAAGTAGGGGACGCGCGTCCCGTCCTTCGATGTGGCCTCGAACTGCTCGACCACGTCGCCGCTCGCGTCGAAGAGCGGCTTCTGCGACCGGGCGAGCTGGAAGGAGCCGTCGGCCGCATCGCCGAACCAGAGCGACGGAGGTGTCAGAAAACCGGTGACGCCCAGGGCAAAACGGTCGTCTGTGAGGCTCGCCGTGACCACGCTGACGGTCTGGTTGTCGCCTACCGGCAGCCGCTTGCGCGCCCACTGGCCGGTGGACTCGTGGGTGAGCACATATGCCCGGCCCTGCACATGGTCCAGAGTGGTCATCAGCAGGTGGTTGTGCGTGGCGGCCACCTGCTGCTCGAACTCCTCGGCGGTCGGCGTGAAGACGACCGTGGGCTTCAGGTGCTCCGGGTCTTTCTCCGCCGCGGCCAGACTGACGGAAACCACCGATCCCTGCGGGAAGCTCCGCACCTGCCCGGCCGGGGTCCACTCCTCGTCGAGCGAGACAATCAACTGGCCGTCGACGAGCGCTTCCACGCTGGCTTTGAGCGGAATTGCCAGCTTCTTCGCCCCGCCTGCCAGCAGCAGGTAACTCTCGTGCTCGAAGGTGGTCAGGTTGCGCTCGATGAGCACGGCGCGATGGCCCTGGCCGTCGACCAGAACGTCGGCGCTGTCGCCGTAGCCGTTGTCGGTGGTCTTGCCGCGGAAGACCTCGCGCGACTTCTCCAGCGGCTCGCCGCGCTTCCACTCGCGGATGGTGATCGGGTAGCCGGCCTCGCTCATCGTTCCTGGGCCCCAGTCGCGGCCGATGAGCAGCGTGTCCTTGTCCTTCCAGGCGACGGTCTGCTTGCCGCGCGGCAGAACAAAGCCCCCGTCGGCGAACTTGCCGGCGGAGAGATCGATCTCGCGCAGGGTGACGGCGTCCTCGCCGCCGACCGAGAGCCCGGTCAGGCAGAGCACTTCGCCGGGCGCCAGACAGGCGAGGCCTTTGCCCACCCAGCTCTGGTTGTCGGCCTTTGAGAGCGCGTCGTAGTCGAGCACCGTCTGCCACTTCGGCTCGGCGGCAAGGTACTCCGCGAAGGTGGTCTTGCGCACGATGCCGCGCAGGTGCTCGGCGTCCCGCCAGGTGTTGTAGATGGCGCCCGAGCGGATCTGCGGCATAGGCAGCCGCTCCGGCGATTCCAGCACCCGGAGCGCCTCGGCCTGGAGCGTGGCAAAGCGCGGGTCCCTCTCGAGCACCGCGGCCGTCTTCGCGTTGTGCGCCTTTACCCAGTCGAGCTGCTTTTCGCCGTGAATGTCTTCGAGCCAGGTGTACTTGTCAGGTTGCTCGGCGGGCTGCTGGGTGGCGGCGGGACGGGGGCAGGCGAGGGCCAGCGCGGCCGCCGCCAGAATGAGTGTTTGCAGGCGGTGCGGCCGGACAGTCAGGGGGAATCGACGCAAGAGACACACTCCTATGCGGGCCTGCGGAGTGCGCCCCGGGGCCATGCACCTAACCCTTATACCACGCGCCTCCCAGGGCTTGACGGGGCGAGCTGCGGCCATGTCCTCGAGTTACCGAGGACATCGGCCATGCACTTCAACGTGTGGATAACCCGCGGGAGCGCGTTAGACTGTTGGTGGATGGATCAGCCGCTTCCCAGATCACCCCAATCGGACCAGTTGCGCGTGACCGCGACCGATGCGGAGCGCGCCGGGGAATTGTTTGCGGCCTCGGCCGCCATCATGGCGCGGCTGCGCGCGCCGGGCGGCTGCCCGTGGGACCAGGAGCAGAGCTTCGATACCATCCGCAAGTACACATTGGAAGAGGCCTACGAAGTCTTCGACGCCATCGAGCGCCGGGATTTCCCCCACCTGGCCGAGGAACTGGGCGATCTGCTGCTGCAGGTGCTCTTCTACGCCGAGATGGCGGCCAACGAGGGCCACTTCACCATCGTGGAAGTGCTGGACCACCTGAACCGCAAGCTGGTCCGCCGGCATCCGCACGTCTTCGGCGAAGAGGCCTCGCGCGCTGCTGGCAACGAAGCTCAGGTGGACTCCGCGGTCGAAGGCTCTTCTGCTGCCGTACTGCGCAACTGGGACGAGATCAAGGTGGCGGAGAAGCGGTCCGCGGGCAAGGATGCGGGAGCCTCGCGGCTCGACGGCGTGCTGCGCTCCATCCCGGCGCTCGCCGAGGCCGAGAAGCTGGGATCGAAGGCCTCGAAGGCCGGCTTCGACTGGCCCGGCTGGCGCGACCTGCTGCCCAAGATCGAAGAGGAGACGCGGGAACTCGAGGCCGAGGCCGCCTCCGGCGATCCGGCGCGGCAGGCGGCCGTCGAGGCCGAGCTGGGCGATCTGCTCTTCACCGTGGTCAACCTGGGCCGCCACCTGGGCGTCGATGCGGAGATGGCGCTGCGCGGCTGCAACCGGCGCTTCCGCGAGCGCTTCCGCGCCATGGAAGCGGCCAGTGCGCGGCCGCTCGAGGAACTGCCGCTCGACGAGCTCGAGGCGCTCTGGGGC
>JBAVMZ010000433.1:0-9851 GCA_049690595.1 Occallatibacter sp.
GCCGAGGGGCTCGCGGACCCCGGAGCCGTGGCGTCGATTCCGGCCCGGCTCGAAGCCGCTTCGACGTGGATTCGCGGACGGCGGGTCCGGGTTCACGGACCACAGCCCTGTATGGGCGTCACCGATGGCCTGGACGAAAGCGGTTTCCTGCGGGTACTGACCGCCGGGGGGCTTGTCGTGGTGCAGACCGGCGGAATTCGCGCTGTGGAAGGGGAGGACTGACCATGCTGCTGGCTCTCGATGTGGGCAATACGAATACGGTGCTGGGCCTCTACCGGCTCGACGGCGGCAAGCCGGAGCTGGCCGCCCACTGGCGCGTCACCACCCACCTGCACCAGACCGCCGACGAGTACGGCGTGCTCTTTGTGAATCTCTTCGAAATGAACGGGATGAAGGCCAGCCATGTGAGCAGCATCATCGTCTCGTCGGTGGTGCCGCCGGTGGAAGGCACGCTGCGCCAGGCCTGCGTCAATTACTTCAAGGTCGAGCCGTTCTTCATCGAGCCGGGCATCAAGACCGGCATGCCGCTCCTGATCGACAACCCCGCCGAGCTCGGCGCCGACCGGCTGGTCAACGCCATCGCCGCCTTCGAGCGCTACGGCGGCCCGTGCATCATCGTCGACTTCGGCACCGCCACCACCTTCGACGTCGTCTCCGCCAAAGGCGAGTACCTGGGCGGCTCGATCGCTCCCGGCCTCGGCCTGAGTGCCGAAGCCCTCTTCAGCCGCGCCGCTCGCCTGAGCCGCGTCGATATCCGCCGCCCCGAGAAGGTCATCGCCACCAACACCGTCACCCACCTGCAGAGCGGCCTCTACTGGGGCTACATCGGACTGGTGGACGGCATCCTGGAGCGGATGATCGCCGAGCTGGGCGCCGAGCCGGGCCAGGAGGCAAAGGTCGTCGCCACCGGCGGACTGGCCCGCCAGATCGCCGCGGACTCGAAGTACATCGCCGAGATCGACGACATGCTGACCCTCGACGGCCTGGTGCTTCTCTACGAGCGCAACCGCCAGCCGGCGCGGCGCGGGCGGAGCCACTAGCGGGACATCTCGAAGAGGCCGTGGTGGAAGCCCTATTTGTTGAAGAGCATCCCTCGGTGGGCAAACGGGCCGCGAAATAGGCCATGGGAAGGGCGAAGCGGCACTCGAACAGTAGCAGGGGCTAAAGCCCGGCCCTTTGTTTTCGGGGTCTTGCGGCACGACTGAAATCATGCCCTGTTACAAAGCCCACCTAATCCGAGTTTTCCCACAGCCTGTAAGGTCGTGTCCTTTTAGAACCTGGCTTTCAGCACGGGTTGCTTAGAGCGCGCGGACAAGAAACCGGTCTGTCGTCTCCGAGCGAACGCGGCGATTCGAGGGACGTGCGGTTGCCTTTCGACAGTGCCTCAATTCGCACGAGTGGGGTCAATGGCGCTGCATCAGGGTGCCCACCGTGGCGATGGTTCCGTGATAGAAGAACTGCCCCAACCCCACCGTGAAGAGCCAGCATCCATAGAGCGCGTGCTCGAAGCTCGAGGTGGCCATCGATCCGGTCTCCGCGTAGCGCCAGGCGAAGAGCAGTCCGCCGCCCAGCGTGAGCGCGACGGCCAGCGAATTGCGGAAAATTATGTGAAGAAAGCTGAAGGCCACGGCGCTGGCCACGATCATTGCCCACTTGCCGGGAAAGAGAGCCCCGTAGCGCTCGAAGAAGAAGGCGCGGTAGAGCAGTCCCTGCGGGTAGACCGAGAGCCACGGGTAGGCGACCATCACCACCGCCCAGAAGACCGGCGTCCGGCGCACGAAGCTCCACTCCAGCTGCGGCGCCCACCAGTGCACGCCCGCCCACAGTAGCAACGCCACCAGGGCAAACGCCGCCAGAATGGACACTGCATGGGCGGGGAGCGGCGCGAGGTTCCAGAGCTTGCCCCGGTCGAAGCGCGGGCCGCGCATCAGTTGCCACCAGGCGTACCCGGCCACCATCCACAGCAGCGGCAGCGCCGGAATGCGCACCGGCGAGAAGCGGTACGCGAGCGGCAGCGCCAGGTACAGTACCAGGAACTCAGCCACAAGGCCAGTGCGCGTCATCTTGCCAATTGCCCTCGCAGAGAATATACGCCGCGCGCGTCACTCAGGCTTGAACGCTGCTTCGCTCTCCGGCCCAGTATTTCCGTAGCCTCAGGGAAACCTGCACCAGCAGGATCAGCGCCGGCACCTCCACGAGAGGCCCGATCACCGCGGCAAATGCTGCGCCGGAGTTCAGCCCGAAGACCGCCACCGCCACCGCGATCGCCAGTTCGAAGTTGTTGCTCGCTGCCGTGAACGAGAGCGTGGCGGTCTTCGAGTAGTCCGCACCGACCTTGTGTCCCATCCAGAAGCTGACAAAGAACATCGCCACAAAGTAGATCAGCAGTGGAACCGCGATACGCAGCACATCCAGCGGAAGCCGCAAAATCAGGTTCCCTTTCAGGCTGAACATCACCACGATGGTAAACAGCAGCGCCGCCAGCGTCAGCGGGCTGACCGCAGGCACAAATCGGGTCTGATACCACTCCTTCCCCTTGGCCCTGACCAGGACAAACCGCGTCAGCATCCCCGCCAGGAATGGAATTCCAAGATAGACGAAGACACTCTGGGCGATCTGGCTCATGCGGATATCCACCACTACGCTCTTGAGCCCCACCAGCGGCGGCAGAACGGCCAGAAAGAACCACGCATAGACGCTGTAGAACAACACCTGAAAGACGCTGTTGAAGGCCACCAGGCCGGCTGCGTAGTCCGTATCGCCGCGCGCGAGTTCGTTCCACACGATCACCATCGCGATGCAGCGCGCGAGGCCAATCAGGATCAGCCCGGTCCGGTACTCCGGGTATCCGCGCAGGAAGACCACCGCCAGCACAAACATCAGCGCCGGCCCGATTACCCAGTTCTGCACCAGCGAAAGGCCCAGCACCTGGCGGTTGCGGAAGACCTCGCCCAGCCGCTCGTACTGCACCTTGGCCAGCGGCGGATACATCATCAGGATCAGCCCTACGGCAATCGGAATATTTGTGGTTCCAGCCTGGAAACGCTCGAAGAACGCGGGCGCCGCCGGGACAAACCGCCCCAGCGCCACGCCCGCCGCCATCGCCAGAAAGATCCAGAGCGTCAGGTAACGGTCAATGAAAGACAGTCTTGAAGCTCTGCCCGGCAGCGGCGCCGGGCAGCACAACTCCACATCGTTGCTCATGCGTTCATCCTCGGGGTTCGTGCGGCGGCTCCGCTAGTTGAGCGGCTCCTGCCCGATGGCGCGCACTTTCTTCTCGATCGCCATGTGGTCGAGCGTGCTTATCGGCAGGCTCAGAAAGAGCTGCACACGGTTGCGAATCTGATGGAAGATGCGCGTGAAGGCCGCGCGCTTTTCCTCGTCCGTGCCATCGACGGCCGCCGGATCGGGAAAGCCCCAGTGCGCCGTCACCGGCTGGCCCGGCCAGAAGGGGCACACCTCGCCCGCCGCCCGGTCGCAGACGGTGATCACGAAGTCCAGCTCCGGTGCGCCGGGCGCGGCAAACTCGTCCCAGCTCTTGCTGCGCAGCCCTTCCACCGGGTAGCCGATCGCCTGCACCTGCTCGATGGCAAACGGATTCACCTTCCCCGTTGGATGGCTGCCAGCGCTGTACGCCTGAAAGCGCCCCGCGCCGAGGACGTTGAAGATCGCCTCCGCCATGATGCTGCGCGCCGAGTTGCCTGTGCAGAGAACAAGAATGTTCGGTTGGTCTCGCATGATCTCTCCTCCGGTGAGTTTCAGTAGCAGCACGAGGGCCCGCAGCAGGCGCCGCCCGGCTTGCGCGCGCGCACAAAGGCGCTCATCAGCGAACCGGCTGCCTGTTCGGCGATCGCATCCACGTCGAGCCCAGCATCTTCCAGAAACGTGCGCGCATCTTCGATGCCGTAGACGCGCGTGGGCTCGATCGAGATCGCGGAGAACCCCACCCGCGCCAGCTTCTCCGTGTACTCGGTCTCTTCGAGGGCGCCGGCAATGCAGCCCACCCACAGCGCCATGCTGCGCCGCACCTTGGCGGGCACGGCGCCCCGCGCCACCACGTCGCTCACCGCGAAACGCCCTCCGGGCTTGAGCACACGGAAGGCCTCGGCGAGCACGCGGTCCTTGTCCACGGAGAGATTGATGACGCAGTTGGAAATCACCACGTCCACGGAGTTGTCCGGGAGCGGGATCTGCTCCATCTCGCCCTTCAGGAACTCGACGTTTTCGACGCCGGCCTGGCGCTTGTTCTCGTTCGCCAGCTCGAGCATCTCGTCGGTCATGTCCAGCCCGTAGGCCTTGCCGGTGGGACCCACGCGCCGCGCCGAGAGCAGCACGTCGATGCCCCCGCCCGAGCCCAGATCGAGCACCGTCTCGCCTTCCTTCAGCTCCGCCAGCGCCGTCGGATTACCGCAGCCCAGCGAGGCCAGCACGGCTTTAGCCGGGAGCCCCTGCTTTTGCGCCTCGTCGTACAGGTTGGTCGTAACCGGGTCGCAGCAACTGAACGCTGGGTTGGCGCTCGCGCTGGCATCGGTCTGCAGGACCTGCAGCGCCGCTGCTCCGTACTTTGCCTTCACTTCGCCTTTGGTGTCCATGGTCGCCTTTCATATATGCTGAGACGAATCTATTCCAAGGTTGTCGAATCTGTCAAGCCGTATATATAATCCCCATTGTGAGCAGCCGCGCCCAACCCGCCAGCCTGGCCGGCATCTTTGCCGCGCTCGCCGACCCCACCCGCCTGCGCCTGCTCAACCTCATGGCCGGACGCGAGGTCTGCGTCTGCTACTTCATCCAGGTACTGCGCCAGAGCCAACCCAAGATCTCGCGCCACCTGGCCTACCTGCGCCGGGCCGGCGTCGTGGCCGTGCGCCGCGAGGGCAAGTGGATGCACTACCGTATCCGCGAACCGGAGGATGCCGCTGTGAAAGCCATTCTCTCGGCCACGCTCTCGGCGCTTGCCTCGAGCAGCCAGATGCAGGCCGACCGCGTGCGCTTCGAGCGCGTCTGCGGCCCCCGCCAGTCGCTTGTTCTGCCCCAGGGCGCGCCGCTCCCGCTTCGCCTCGCGCCGTTAAAGCGCCCGGCCGAAGAAGGATCGGGTGCTTAGTTGAAGACGAACCAGTTCAGGTTGGCCGGCATGTTGCGGTAGACGACATAGAGGTCGTGGACGCCGCTGGCGCCGCTGGCGGCCACCGTCTGCGTTGTCCAGTTCTGCCAGCCGCCGGTATCGGGCACGGCCACGCTGGCCACCAGCGCACCGGTGGGGCTGTCGAGATGAAACTCGATGGTGGCGCCGCTGTCGTCGGCCGCCACCCGCGCCGTCAATCCGCTCACGGAAGAGCCGAAGTCGACATTCTTGTAGACCGCGTGCGACCCGTCCGAGGCGTATCCCAGGTCGTATCCGGCGTCGGTGTCGCTGGTATCCTCGGTCATCAGGTTGTCGAGCGAGTGATAACTCGAAGCCTGAATGGCTGTCTTCGCGCCGGTTGTCGATGAGCCCGTCTGCGTCCCGGACCATGTGTAGGTCGAGGCGGTGAGCCTAGGCAGGATATAACTGAAGGACTGCGCACCCCAGCTTACCTGAAAGGTCACCGGCGCGGCGGTGTCATTGAAGGCGACCAGAACCTTGGAGCCGTCGGGGTTCGCGAAGGCCGAGCTCAGAATCCCCTGGGCGTTGCTCGAGTAGATCCGTTTCGCACCGGGAAAGATGAATTTACTGAACTGGCCCAGGGTGTAATAGTCCGCGGTATAAGTGACCGCGCCGGTCTTGCTGTTGACCGAAACCATGCCGTAGCAGTTACTGCAGCCGTTGGTCTCCGGCCCATAGTTCTCGTTCACGGCCAGGCTCCACTTGACGAAGGTCTTGCCGCTCGATCGCATCACCGCGGTGATGTCTTCAAAGTCGGTCTTGAACTGGTCCGCGTTCCAGGCGCCGCCCGAGTGCTCAGTCTCGTACTGTCCAAGGTTGGGGTATTTGTTCTGCAGCAGCTGCATATAACCCTGGGGCAGGCTGTATCCGTGCCATGCCACGCCAGCCACCTGGCTGGAGTTCGCGATTGTCGAGTTAGCCAGTTCGGTCTCCGGATAGGCGATCAGGTAGTAGTTATTGTCCAGCAGCAGGACGCGGGCGCCGATCTTGTTGGCCGCCAGCGCGGGAAGGACGTACTGGCTCAGGACCGTGGTTGCGCCGGCGGCCTCCAGGTCCATGCTCGGATAAGTCGTCGTATAGGTCGGCTCGTTCTGGATGGAAATATAGTCGACGGTAACTCCGGCCTGCTCATAAGTCTGGACATACTTCACAAAATAATCGGCGAAGGCGGAGTAAAACTGGGGCAGCAGCGTGCCGCCGTTGACCATCGAATCGTTGGACTTCATCCAGCCCGGAGGACTCCACGGGTTGGCCATCAGCTTCATTGCCGGATTCAGGCTCTTTGCCTCCAGGATGAGCGGAATAATGTCCTTGCGGTCGTGGTCGATGGAGAAGCCGGCCAGCGTGGGGTCGGTTTTGCCCGCGGGCTGGTCGTCGTAGGAGTAGACGCTGAGGGCCAGATCTGAGGCGGCCATCGGCGCGCGCATGAAGCTCAGTCCGATGCCCTGCCCGTTGCGCGTGAAGAGGTTGTTGACGGCCTCGCTGTGGGCCGCCGCCGTGGCCACCTCGTTCAGGTTGTAGGCCGCCGTGTCCGTGAAGGCAGCGCCGAAACCTTCGATGGTCTGGTAGCTCTCGGTCTCGTCCACATAGACCGGGTTGGAGCCGCCGGAGCCGGAAAAGAACTGCGTCGACGGCTGCGCGGTCAGCTTCAGCGTGCCGTCGTCCGAGGAGGCAACCACGGAGACGGCCGGCCCCGGAATGCGGATGGTGAAGGTGGCGCTGCCGACGGCGCTGGCCGTGTAGCCCGGAGCGGTGGCCAGCGCCTCGATCGTCTCGGTGCTTGTCACGCTGAGCGCCGCGGTGTAGCGGCTGGAGAGCGTGCTCGGCGTTGTGCCGTCGGTGGTGTAGTAGATGACCGCGCCGGCCGTGGCGTCGGCGATGGTCACCGTCTGCGCGGCGCCATAGGTGCCTGACGCCGGGGAGAATGTGGGCGTGGCGGCAGCCGGCGGAGGCGGCGGCGGACTCTTGGTGCCGCCGCCGCAGCCGGCCAGCAATGCCGCCAGCAGACTCGCCGCCAGACCAACAAGCAGGCGCTGGATCTTTCCCGTTTCGTGTGTACGCATTCCGCTCGACCTTCTTCCCCGCCGGCAAACGCAACGGCGCCAACAGGACGGATGATAGTCAACTCAAACGATTGAGCGCAATGCGGTTTTTTTGCCGCGCGAAGGACGCTGGCCGAGTTGAGGCCCATGCGCGGTGCAGCCGCTGGTCCGGGCCACGGATCAGGTTACTCTATATCCATAACCATTCGCATGAGCCTCTTCCACGAGATCGGCGGGGCGCGCTACACCTTCGCGGACCTGTGCGAGTTGCCGGTCATGGCCGCGGCTCACCCGCAGCGCCATCAGAGACCATGCAAACAACCCGATCAGGGGGACGGACAATGATGCGATGGGTACGGCGCGCGGTTCTGGCAGCAGGCATCGCCTTTGTAGCGCTCTACGGCGGCGACTGGGCCATCTACAAGTTGCGCGGCAGCCCGCGCTCCACGGTCAATGTCAACCGCTTCCTCACCATTCCTCTCAAGGGCGGCAAGCAGGAGATCGACTACCTGGGCACCTCGCCCCTCTCCTGCTCGCTCTCGCTCTTTCCTCAGGGAGGGCAGAGCGCCTGCTGGCAACTGCGCCGCAACACCAACCAGAACACCAATCTCTGAATGGCGGCCAAGCTTTCCGGTATGGGTGCGCACATCTCGTGGTGATGCAGGTCACGTCAACAAACCGCATCCCGACATACCATCGTCTCATCTGGCGAGGACGCACGAGAAACGATGTACAGCCGCACCCAGAACGAGAACGGCACCTACAACACCCGGTGCCTCTATTGCTTCATGACCGTCGCCTCTTCTGTAGAGAGCGGCGCGGAGTTGGATCTGCTGGAAGCGCGCCACGTCTGCCCGGAGCGTGCGCTGGCGGAGCTGCTGGAGCTGGAGAAGCACGTGGGTGCGCGTCGTGCGCAGACGAGCCATCCTAACTAGCGATCGCGCGCTGCCAGCCCGTCCAAGCGATTCAAATCAATGAGCTTCTTCGGCGAGTGTCCGGCCACGGGAGGCCCGGGTGCGTCCGCAGGCTGCGGCGCTGCCGAGGGCGCGGGCTCTCAGGGAACCCGCGGCCCTGCTGGCTTTGCGGCCGGTGCTTCTTCGGTCTGCTCCTGCGGCGGGCGGGCGTGGGCGTTGGCGATCTTGTCGTGCAGGTCCTTTTGGGCGGCCTTGTTGAGAGCGCTGGCCTTGTCGAGCTCGGCCTTGGCCTCCTCTTTGTTGCCCATCGTCCGGTAGAGCCGCCCGAGGCGCCAATGCACATTGACGTCGTCGGGCGTCAGCCGCTCGGCCGCCTTCAACTCCCGCAGCGCATCCTCGTTACGCCCTGCCTCCGAGTCCATGATGCCCAGATCGAGAAACGCCATGCCCTGGGAAGGGTCCATCTTGACGGCCCGATCGAGCAGCGGCCTGGCCAGATCCATTTTGTTCAACTGAATGTCGGTATCGCCCAGGTAGACCATGGCCAGGATGTGGTCGGGATCGTTGGCCAGCTCGGCCGCGAATTCGCTTTGCGCCTCGGGATAGCGCTTGAGGGACCACAACAGGTAACCCAGGCCGAAGTGCGCATTGGGCGCCTTGGGATTGGCGGTCACGGCGGCGCGGAACTGCTGCACGGCCGCGGTAGTATCCTTGAGTTCGTTCAGGGCCTCGCCCACCAGCATGTCGGCCTCGGCCGAATCGCCATTGAGCGCCAAAATCTCGCGATAGACATCCATTACCTTCTCAAACTGCTTGGACCATATGTAGCTGTGGGCCAGGGCCAGGCGCAGGGGAAGGCTTTGGGCATCGCGGTCCGCGGCTTCCTTCAAATAGGGAATGGCCTCGGGGTATTCGGCGAGCCCGTAGTGGGCCATGCCGATGAGAATGGTGAGGCGCTGATGGTCGGGCGAGTCTACCGGCGCTTTTTTGAGCAGATCGCCGAACTCCTGGATGGCTTCCTTGAGACTGCCGCTTTTGAAGAGCGCCAAGCCGAGATTCATGCGCAGGCCGGGGATATCGGGTCCCAGGGCGAGGGCCTTGCGGTAGAGGGGAACTGCTTCCTTGAAGCGCTCGTGGCGGGCTTCGAGCAGGCCGAGGTGCGCGTAGGGCTCCGGGCTGTTGGGGTGGGCCTTCATGACGGCTCGCCAGGCGGCTTCGGCCTGGGCGGTCTTGCCTTGCCGCTCCATGGCGAGCGCGGCCTGTCTTTGGCGGTCCGGCGCGCTGGCCGTCTGGCCCAGAGCCCCGGCCCCGAGCGCCAGGATCGTTCCCAGCAGAAGTGCGCGTCTCACGTGGTTCCCCTTTCGGATTCTCCATCCCCGGCGGTGGTGCAAGTTCAAACGGCGAGAGACCGAGCCGCAAACGAGCAACAGGCGGCAGGGGTGGGGCATCCGGTTATTGGGCCGCACCAATCAAGGCGATTGTCTCCTTAAGAGGCTGCGGAAAAAGCCCGAAGGGATGGCGGAGGGCGGGCGAAAACCATCCCGCACGGGCTAAAGCCCGGTTGATTTTGTTGGCGTTATCGGCACGACTAAAGTCATGCCCTGTTACAAAGCCCACCTAATCCGAGTTCTTCCGCAGCCTCTTAAGACGAATGTCTCCGCGATACGATTGTCTCTCGGCGGCGGCCTGGCGGGCAATGCGCCGAGGGCAGTACCGGCGCGCAAAGAGAAAAGGGGCGCGGCAGGAGTTGCC